>JAAYLH010000081.1 GCA_012521995.1 Bacteroidales bacterium
AATAAGTTCTTCCACCGCATACCACACTGATCTCATCCGTCTCGTCGAGGTAGCGTTTCAGGTAATGTTCATCGGGTGTTGCCGAATCACAATCCATGAAAATGATCCAGGGGAATCTTGCCTTTTTTGTAAGGAGGTTACGGATGCGGCTGCGTCCAGCATTGAGCGAAAGCTCTTCATATTTAACCCCTTCAAGTTCCAATAACTCCCTGTTAATGATCTGATATTCAAGGTCGGAGGCATCATCCAGGATCAGGATTTCTGCAGGGGCATTTAAGGAAAAGGCCTGGCAGTGCAGGTCTCTCACCAGGGGCCTGACATCGTAGTTAAAAACAGGGATACAAATGCTTAGCATGGGGGATGTGCTTGCTGGGCAAATATAAGGACAATTTTCATTGGAGGGCAAGCCTCAAGCCTCAAAACTCAAAACAAGGGGAAAAGGCTAAGAAAGGCTTTACTTTTTATAGAAGCTTGGCGAGAGGAGCAAAAGCACTGTAAAGAGCTCCAGCCTGCCCAGGAGCATTAGGAAGCTGAGGACCCATTTGCCCGCGTAAGGCACATGGGCATAGTTATATATTGATCCAACGCTTCCGATTCCCGGGCCCACATTCCCCAATGTAGCAACAGTGGCACCGACAGCCGACATGAAATCGAGGCCGATAATGGCCATGACGGCCGATCCAACGGCGATGGCAAGCATGTAAATCATGAAAAAAGCGAGGAAGTTATGGATAATCTCAGTGGGGATGGTTTTGCCATTGACTCTGACCGGGATGACCGCCATAGGGTGAATAAGGCGTTTGAACTCGAGCCTGACATTTTTGAGCAGCACCAGGTGGCGGATCATTTTTATCCCCCCACCTGTGGAGCCAATGCATCCTCCTGCAAACATAAGCAGGAAAATAAGGAACCAAAGCGAGCCTTCCCATTGGAGGTAATCGGCAGATACAAAGCCTGTTGTGGTGACAATGGATACCACCTGGAAGAGGCTGTCGCGGAAGGCTTTTTCAAATCCAAATTGGCTGGAAAGAAAGATCACGCTAGCAATTACCAGAGTAAAAATACCCATGATACTTAGATAGAACCTGAATTCCTCGTTTTTTAAAACCTTTCCCAGTTGTCCTTTGAGGACAAAATAATGAAGGGAGAAATTTGTGCCAGCCATGATCATGAAAAAAATCAGGACATACTGAATATAGGGTGAAAACCCTATTGCGCTGTTGTTTTTTGTAGAGAAACCGCCGGTGCCCATTGTGCTGAAAGCATGGTTCAGGGCGTCGAAAAGGCTCATGTCGCCAAGCATCAGGAGGATTGTCTGGGCGGCGGTAAGCATGAAGTAAATGCCCCAGAGGCGTTTGGCGGTTTCGGCGATTCGGGGGTGCAAGCGGCTGGGTGTGGTTCCCGGGGCCTCAGCCACAAAGAGCTGCATGCCTCCCACCCCAAGGACCGGCAGGATGGCCAGGGTCAGGACAATAATTCCCATTCCCCCGAGCCAGTGGGTCATGCTGCGCCAGAATAATAAGCCCTTAGAAACTCCTTCAATATCGATGATTACGGTGGCTCCCGTGGTAGTGAAACCTGAAATGGTTTCGAAGAAAGCATCGGTGTATGAAGGGATGGTATGATAAAGGTAGAAGGGCAGGGCACCGAAGGCAGAGATACTTAGCCAGGTAAGGGTAACGATAAAATAGCCTTCTTTTTTCCCGATGTTGCGGTGATCACTTTTTCGCGTGATTAAAAACAGGGCCAGGCCGGAAAAGAAAGTAATCCCGCTCGCCATCAGGATGGCTCTGAGGGCTTCAGTTTCTTTATAATACCATGACCAAATGGCCGAAATGGCCATAAAAAAGGTCAGTATCATCAGCAGGATACCGGTAAATTTGGAAATCATCCGGATATTGATATCGGACTTGACGGCCATAGAAATGTTTTAATCCCTGAACATTTTATCTACCAGGTGGAAAGCCTGGGGTAAGGCAAAGACAACAACTTTGTCGCCGGCTTCAATCTGGATGTCCCCCCTGGCAATATATCCCTTTCCGTTTCGGATGATTCCACCGATAACGGCCTTGTCAGGAAACCTGAGTTTACGGATAGGCTTTTTGGTCACGGGAGAGTGGGGCTTAGCAATAAACTCGAAGACTTCAGCATCAATGCCTGTGAGGCATTTGGTTGAAATAACCTCAGCCGACATGGTAAACCGGATGATGTAGCTTGCTGTGGCCAGCTTTTTATTGATAATTGTATCAATGCCGATGTTTTGGGAGATGTCAATGAAATCGAGGTTTTCCACCAGGGCGATTGTTTTCTTGACCCCAAACTTGCGGGCAAGCATGCAAGTCAGGATGTTGGTCTCCGAGTTGTTGGTAACGGCCACAAAGGCATCCATTGCGCTGATCTTTTCATCTTCCAGCAGGGTTACATCCCTTGCGTCGCCGTTGATGATCAGGGTGTCGGAGAGATAATCGGAAAGTTCCTGGCAGCGTTCGTGATCCAGTTCGAAAAGGGTAATGTTGAATCTTTTTTCAAGTGCTGCTGCAGTCATTTTCCCCACGGCACCTCCGCCAACGATCATGACGTTGAAAATTTCAAAGCGTGTTTTCCCGCCCAGGGAGAGGAGTTTCTCAATACCATCAGGCTTGGTGACCACATAGGCCATGTCGCCTTCCTGGAACTCATCATCGCCTTTGGGGATAATGGTTCTGGAGCGACGGTGGATGGCTACTGCCCTGAAGTCAAGATTGGAGTCTTCTCTGGCAATGTCCGTGAGGGATTTTCCCAGCACAGGGGCATCCTTCTCCAGTTTTACAAGCATCAGCGATAACTGGTTATCAGAGAAGTCGAAGATCTCGGTGGCTGCAGTATTGTTCAGCAGGTTGACGATTTCCTTGACAGCAATTTTTTCGGGGGACACCAGGAAATCAATGCCAAGGCTTTTGCAGAATTCCTTGTATTCGGTAGTGAGCGACTCAACTTCGTGCAGTTTGGCGATGCATTTTCTGACCCCAAGTTTTTTACCCATAATGGCTGTCAGCAGGTTCATGCGGCCATCGTGGTGGACGCTGACCAGCAGGTCAATATGTTTCGGGTTTACTTCCTGGAGCATTTGCAGGGAGGTGGAGTCTCCCACAAAGGTCATGAGGTCGGCGTGCACCTCTATTACCTTCAGCAATTCTTTGTTGGGACAAATGAGCGAGACGTTGTGTTTTTCATTCGCGAGCAATCTGGCCAAATGTAAGGCAGTTTCGCTATCGCCCGCAATCAGGATATTCATGGTAGAGAATGGATAAAAAACAATGCAAATATACGATGATTATTGATCGAAACATCAGGCCACCATTTGCCTGATATTTATTTCAATTTGGTGAGATTCATCTTATTGATTATATCAAGTAGGGTTGCTGCTGCCTGACCCTGGGGTATGTTTTTCAGTATGGGCCGGCTCCCCCTGAAAATGTGCACTTTTCCCTGGCCGGCACCCATGATACCATAATCGGCATCGGCCATTTCACCGGGTCCGTTCACCACGCAGCCCATTACGGCAATTTTCAAACCAGGCAAATGGCTGGTTTTTGCCTTTACTTCCTGAAGGACATTCAGCAGGTCAAAGGAGGTGCGTGCACAAGTAGGGCAGGAAATAAATTCGGTTTTGGTGATCCGTAGCCCTGTAGCTTGCAATAAGCCGAAACAAAGCTCGTGGAGGGTGTGTGCAGGCAGTCTTTGGTTTTCTACCCAAAGGCCATGGATCTTCCTTTCCAGGAGCAACCTGCCCCAATCAGAAGTGAGCTGAAGCAGGAAGTCTTCAGGGTCTTTTTCGTGGTAGGTCATGCGCGGAAGCAAGGCGGCTGATATACCCAGGTTCTTCAACTGATGCCATAAAGCCAGGATGCCTACCGCAGGTTTTTCATTTTCACCACTAAAAAGGATAATGAGGCCGGGGATTCCTTTAAGTTTTAAAAGAAAACCCTTATCGGGCTTTTTGTCCAGGAAAATAAAGTTAAATGCGGAATCAAACCGGTAATTGCCCTTGGAAATCCAGCTTGCCTTAAGGATAGGATAATCTTCTCCTGTAATGGTATTCAAGACCCGATCCTTATTTGTCGCTTTGCTTTCCGGAGTATTTGCATCATTCTCCTTCAGGAAAAAAATCAGGTCAGGCCGATTTTTCTGCTCGTGAGGAAGACGATCGGGGAAAGGCCCGGGGTGAAAGTGGATTTCCCTCCTGAATACTTCAGGGGATGTTTGTATAACCATGGCTTTAAGGCCGCAGGGGAGGGAGGGAGGGTTTTCATTTTGCCAATCAAGAGGTTGCGTAGTGAAAGGTCTTGAAGGAATTGAAGGAGCCGAAAATTTTTTCTGGAAAGGCTCAGCAATTTTTCTTGCAACAGGGACCTCCGCTTCAGGAGCCTCAGAAAGGCTTACCCGCAGGGTGTCGCCAATGCCTGCCTGCAAAAGGGTGCTGATTCCCAGTGTGGATTTGATCCTTCCGTTTTCTCCTTCCCCTGCTTCTGTAACCCCCAGGTGCAAGGGGTAGTTCATCCCTTCAGCCATCATGCGATCAACCATTAAAAGATAGGATTGGATCATGATCAGGGGGTTACTGGCCTTTAAAGAAATCACCGTGTCATAGAATCCCCGGTCCTCAAAAATTTTCAGAAATTCAATGGTGGACTGCACCATGCCTTCTGGGGTATTGCCATAGCGTGAAATGATTCTTTGCGAAAGCGAGCCAAAATTGGTGCCAATGCGAATGGCCGTGGAATATTGTTTGCAGGCCTTTAATAATGGCGCAATGTTATTTTTAATTTGGTCAATCTCCATTTCGTAATCATACTTGCTCCCATCCGTTTGCCCCTTGCGCACAGGGCCATTGTAGTTTCCGGGGTTGATCCTGACCTTTTCAACAAAGGGGGCGGCGATCAGGGCAAGATCAGGGTTGAAATGGATATCTGCAATGAGGGGCTTGTCAAAGCCAGCCTTTTTGAGTTCGCTTTTTATCTTTTTGAGGTTGAGGGCGCTCTGCCTGTTCGGGGCGCTTATGCGCACATAATCAGCACCTGCTTCAAAAATGCGGATGGCCTGGCTCACCGTCGCCCGGATGTCGAGGGCAGCAGTATTGGTCATGGATTGAAGCCTGATGGGGTTTGATGCCCCCAGGGGGCAGTTGCCAATGTTTACCTCCCGTGAGGGGAAACGAGTCATAGATTTTTTTTGTGTCATTTTGTCAGGAAAGGGGCAAGACTCATTTTTTCGCATTTCATTACAGCCGTCAACAGGCTTAAATTCTGAAACCGATCATTGCGATATCGTCAATCTGCTCACAATCTTGTTTCCAGTCCATCAAAGAACTTAAAAGGATCTTTTTTTGCTCAGGCATGGGAAGATCAGAATTTTCTCCAAGGAGTTTCATCACCCGCTGATTGGTGAATCGTTCTCTTTTTTCCGATCCGAATTGGTCGCCAAAGCCGTCAGTCATGATATACACGCGGTCTCCCGAATTCAGGCCAATGGACTGATTTGTGAAGGGCTTCATCTTCCGGTGGAAGGAAAGGGGCATGGGATCCCCCGTGATTTTATGCAGGGGTTTGTTTTCATCGGGCAAGGGATTCCCCTCGAGGGTGATGGGTCCACTGGGGGCAATATAGATGGGGGTTCTGGCGCCGCTGAAAATGATTTTTTGGTTTTGATGGTCAATGGCCAACAAGGCCATTTCTATTCCATCCTTTGAGGCATTGTGCGTACCCTGCTGATGGAGTGAGCTGATGATGTGCAGGCGCATTTCATCGAGCATTTGCGCCGGACTGAGGTATTTTCGCCTGGATACATATTCATTCAGGAATGATATCCCCAGGAGGCTTAAAAAAGCCCCGGGAACCCCATGACCTGTTGAATCGGCAAGCGCCAGGAGCGTCGTTTCGTTTTGCCTGGTAAACCAGTAAAAGTCACCGCTTACAATTTCCTTGGGTTCGTAAATGACAAAATAATCTTCAAAAGCTTCCTTCAGGCTGATGGCATCGGGAAGAAGGGCATTTTGAATGTTTTGCGCATACCTGATGCTGGACACCAAGTCCTGGTTCTTTTCTTCAATAATATTTTTTTGTTGGGTGATCTTTTCGTGCTGATCTCCGATTTCCTGGTTTTGCGCCATGATGACCTCATTGATCCTTTTACGCTCGCGCAGATTGTTGAAAATATGAAGTAAAGCCAGCAGCAGAACGATGAGCCCGGCAATCATAAAATTCCGTATGATCCTTTCACGGCTCAGGCTGACTGACTTTTGTGCCAGTTCAAGGTCCTGCTTTTCCAGCAAGGCATTTTTTAATTCCATTTCCTGCCTGATGCGTTCTGTTTGGTATTGGGTCTCAACTTCAGATATTTCCCTGCGGTTTTCGATACGTATGAGAGAGTCATTTAATTGCTTAAAAAGTTTGTGGTATTCAAGGGCTTGCCTGAGGTTTCCCAGGCCTTCCTGGGCAAGTGAGAGGTTTTTATATGCAAATATCTGGTCATCGAGCGACTGGATTTCGCTTGAAAGCTCCAGGCTCCTGGAGGCAAGGTTCAATGCTTGTCGGTATTGCCCAAGGTCATTGTTAACCGCAGCCATGTTGCTTAGTGTGTTGGCCTCCAGATGTTTAAAGTTATTTTCCTGTGCCAGGGCAAGGGCTTCACCGTAATACTGCAGGGCATTGCGTGGATCTCCCATGTGAGAATAACTCATCCCCATATTGTGCAGGCACCTGACCACCCCCTGTAAGTCGTTGATCTGATGGGCCATGGCCTGGGCCTCCTCAAACCGCTCGATGGCTTCAGGATAGCGTTTTTCTTCAATCAATAAAGCACCTATGTTCAGGATAGCGTTGTACTTTCCAACCAAATGATTTTGCTGGTCGAACCCCTGGAAAGCCTCAGTGTAATAATCGAGTGCTTTTTTATATTCTTCCTGGTCGTACATCAGGTTTCCCATCATCAGCAAGCAGCTGGCTTTTCCCAAAACATCCTTTTTCAGGGAATACGATTCCAGGGCTTGATGGGTATATTTGGCTGCCGCATTCAGTTCTCCCATATAAAAATGGACGATCCCCAGGTTTTGGGCTGATCTTGCAATATGAAGGGTATCCTTGCTCTCCTCTGCCAAGGCTAAAGCCTTTGAATAAGGCTCAATGGCTTCCGGAAAATTTCCTTCACTCTGGCTTAGGTTACCATAGGTCAACCAGGCCATGATCAGTGAAAGGGTATCGGCCTTTCCTTCCTCCATTGCAAAGATCCGGTCTGCATACTTCTTTGACTCTTTATAATTCAGGTTGCTTTCGTTCAAAAAGGAAAGGGCCCGGATGAAAACCTCTTCCAGGTTTTCATATTCTTCCTTTTCATCTGCGTTATTGCTGGCTGCAGCCATTTCTGAAGAAAGATCCAGGGCCTGTTTGTAAAAATAAATGGCCGAGTCGAGGTTGGAATGCTGATGAACGTTTCCCATCTGCATCATCAGTGATATCTGGTCTTTGGGGTCACTGGCATTTCGGAGCGCTGTCCTGAGAGAATCAGGATTTAATTGCCCCAAACTGGGCCCTGACAGGAACATGCCCAGGATTACCAAAAAAGCTGGGGAGCGTTGCATGATCTTGAATTTCTTTTTTTTTTAAAAACCGCGAATGATTTATTAATGATTTTCCATCCGGAGAATGATCAAACGCTTTTTCCACCGGTATCAATTTGAATGCTTAACATAAAACTTTCCATTGGAAATGTTAATTGTTTCCTCGGAAGTCAAATGTTTCAAAACACCCGAGAAATTTCCCCTCACAATCGTGTCATTCATCTGCAAAATCTCCACTGAACCTGTTGGATCTTCCGGGTCGGTCAGATAATTATCCAGGTCATCCACGAAGCTGAAACGGACCCCTTCCCAGAACCCTTCCTGTTGTGCCAGACCGGAATAACTCCCCGTACCCAAAGGTTCTCCATCGTAGATATGGATCAGGATTCCCGTAAAATCTCCAATATTGCCATAAATGCCCAGTTCATACTGTCCTTCATATTGATTAAAAATTGCCCCGATGCTGGCCTGGTCATCAAATTTTACGACCGCATCGTTTATGGTTACCTCAATGAAATACTCTTCAACATAAGGCTTTTCAACCTCGTCCCTGCAGGAAAGGATGGGGGTTGAAAAAATTATTACTGCCAGCAACCTTAAGAAATTATTGAAAATGTCATGCTTCATAAATAATTTGTTTGTTATCCAGGCAAAGGGATAACCTATCACTGGATAAAATTAGGGCATTTTCGCGGAACCCCGAAAATTATATCAAGAAAAGCCTTGAAAATAAAATATCAGTGAAAGAAAACGGGCTGACTATGCTCCCTGGCATGCTTTTCAGAAAACGTAAAGGTATTCAATCACCCTTCCATGTCCCAATATAAAACGTAGCTGATACGAATATTAAACGGATCTAAGACGTACTTTAAACGTATTTCATACGTCTAAGGTACGTCTAAGGTACGTCTAAGGTACGTCTTAAGTACGTCTAAGGTACGTCTGAAGTAGGTCAGAGATACTTCTTGGATCTGGCTGAATTGGGGCTCCGGAACAGATCCGAAAAGGGTGGGGGTGGCTTACTTACCCGGGTTTCAGGGAGAAGAAAATTAAGGACAGGATTCGATGCTGGCTTGAGGTCCTATCCCCAAAGAGGTTGATAATCAAGGATCTAAGAACGTCCGGGCAGATAAGAAGGAGGCCGGCCCCATGCAATGAGCCGGCCTCCAGCCGAAAAACCAAAGAAAGAGGGAATACTACTTCTGATACATCACCTTGCCAGTGCTGACCTCGTTGCCGATGGTCAGGCGGTAGAACAGGAAGGTGGCATTGCTCAGCTGACTAATGTACTGTTTTTCAATCATTTGATTGGCTTGTACCGGGCCTTCAAACACTACCTCAATCAGTGCGCCGGTCATGTCGAACAGCTCCAGTTTAGCCTGGGCGTCCACCACCGCGGTGACACGGAAAGTGAGCTTCTCCCTGAAGGGATTTGGGAAGACCTGAAGCTGAGCCTGATCACTCCTCTCTTGCAGAACTGATGGTGGAATCTGTTCGAAGAATTCTGCATGGGATATTTCAATCTGATTGTCGCAGTTATTCTGGTCTATCCATTTTTCTAAGTAACCGGCAGCTTTGTTAACATTTCCACTCGGGTTTCTTGGATAGGTTGTTGCAAAGTAATGATCGATAACCTGCATAGCAGCCTGCAATTCAGGGAATTCGCTTACCAATACTTCGCTCAGGGTAACCGCTGCAAAGCGGGTAAATGCACGCTTCGCAGGCGTATTTGGGGGCCAGAACTTCTGGCCTTCTTTTTGGGTAAAGGTTTTGCCCCCAATGACAAGGTCGAAGGGCCAGACAATATCCTTGTTGGCAAACCAGTATCCATGCGAGTAAGCACAATAGCCAGGCAAAATATCCTCCATGAAGTGGGCCACCAGGGTCACATCTTCAGCCGGCATGGTGAACTGGAATTGCTCACTGGAAGAAACCGTCATCTCATTCCAGGTCCAGTTCAGGAAGATGAAGCCTTCATTGGCAAGAGCCGAGAGCAGAACCTCCTGGCCTGCCTGGTATTCACCATCGCCTGTAAGGATTCCAGCCCCTTCCGGTAAAGCTACCAAGCTGAGGGTAAAGGTTTCGGGTTCAACCACCACTTCCTCAAAGACCGCCACCAGGGTGACATCCTGGGCAGGCATGGTGAAGCTAAAGTCTGCGGCTTCAGAAATTACCTCTCCATTGCTGGTCCAGCTTAGGAAAGTAACGCCTTCAGCTGCAACGGCCGAGAGTAATATTTCCTGACCTGCAAGATATTCACCATCCCCGCCAAGAGTTCCTGCCCCTTCAGGGGAGGCTTCCAGGCTAAGGATGAAGGTATCGGGCTCGACCACCACTTCCTCAAAGACCGCCACCAGGGTCACATCCTGGGCAGGCATGGTGAAGCTAAAGTCTGCGGCTTCAGAAATCACCTCTCCATCGCTGGTCCAGTTTAAAAAGGCAAAGCCTTCAGCTGCAACAGCCGAGAGTAATATTTCCTGACCTGCCAAATATTCACCATCGCCTGTAAGGATTCCTGCACCTTCAGGGGAGGCTACCAGGCTGAGGATAAAGGTTTCGGGTTCAACCACCACTTCCTCAAAGACCGCCACCAGGGTGACATCCTGGGCAGGCATGGTGAAGCTAAAG
>JAAYLH010000082.1 GCA_012521995.1 Bacteroidales bacterium
GTCATTTCTCCAACCATCGGTATAAAAATCACCTTCGGTCGTTTCTTGCCGAGGCAAAGTTGTTAATAATTTTTTTATGTTTGTAAAACTTCTATACGATTGTCCGATTAATAGGGGGCTAAACCAATGCCAATAAATAAATTTTTAAATTCTCTTTTTAAAAAGAGGAAAAAACATTACAAAAACCATCACCAAGTGCAACAGAATGGAAATATGAATAAAAAAACTAATTTTGAGATTTTGTGGGGCAAAAATTCATCACTCAGTATCCAATAATCATAAATTTAAAATCATTCTCAGGTGGAATTTCATCATTTTGGATTAGCGGTTTTCGACTTTGAACCTGCGGCAGGGTTTTTTAAGAGGCTGGGTTACCGTATAGGCTTTCCTGTTGCCGACCCCCTGCAAAATGTCGAATTGGTAATGTGTACTTCCGATAATCAGCCCGGTGTGGAACTGATTAAAGCCCTGAATGAAGAATCGCCTGTATGGCCATTCCTCAGGAAAAACAACGAAATGATTTATCACGCCTGTTATCGGGTCAAAAATATCCAACAAGCCATGCAGGAACAATTCAATGGTTTAAGGGTCATTACCATCAGCCCTCCAAAACCTGCAATTATGTTTCTTGGAGGAACCGTGGCCTTCTATTTTGTGAAGGGAATTGGCTTGATTGAACTTCTTGAAATTAACCATTGATGGACGAACTTAAATACGCACAACTCATTGCCGCTAACCGACAACTGCAAAACAAGTTTTCAGGGGAGCCCCTGAAAATCCTGCTTATTTCTAATGCAGCGGTGGGCCTTGCCAAAGAGTTTATTGAATACGAATTAAGCATCAACGGAATATTCGCCAGGGTCGATCTTGGTGACTACGACAACCTGGTGCAGCAAACTTTTGAAATAAAACACGATGTTCTGCTCGTTTTCTTTGAAACCTGGAACCTAACCCCAGCCCTTTATACTGAGATTAGCCTTAATCCCGATTCGCAGGCCCTGGAAGACTATATCCGCCAACAAATTACCACCATAGCACAAAACGCCCAAAATATCCCCCTGGTGGTTTTTAATACCTTCATGGGGCATTTCGACCAGGGCTTTCCATTTCAGTTTAGCCCCCTTAAGGGGCTTGCTTTCAACCTGAATCAATTTTTGTTCTCATTCAATCAGCCAAACCTTATTATTTTCGACACCAGCGAACTGCTGTATCAGCTCTCTGGCCAGCAAGCATTATCGCGAAAAACCTTTTACCAGTTTAATACCCCCTATTCCCACAAGTTTTTCAGGCTCTACAGCCATTACTTCAAGTTTCTTATCCTAAATCTTAAAGGAAAAACCAAAAAAGGCCTGGTGCTTGATTGCGACAACACCCTTTGGAATGGCATTGTTGGGGAAGAAGGCATCAATGGGTTGAAAATGGCCTTCGACCAGCCCCAGGGGCGCCCATTCTTTGAGGTGCAAAGGATGATACTCAGCCTTGCCCGCTCTGGGGTCATCATTGCCTTGTGCAGCAAGAACAACCCCGACGATATCCAGCAAGTGCTTGATGAACACCCCGACCTTCAAGTCAGGGATAAGGATATCGTTCTTAAGAAAATTAACTGGAAACCTAAACCTGAGAACCTCAGGGAAATTGCCAGCGAGTTAAACCTGGGCCTTGATAGCCTTGTATTCTGGGATGACAGTGATTTTGAGATTTCTATGATGAAAGACAACCTTCCTGAAGTGCTTTCTTTGCAGGTGCCTCAGAACATCCATGATTATTCTGATTTTTTCCGTTCACAAATGGGTTGGTTTTTCAAAAGCAACACCACAGCCGAGGATGGTGAAAAAACCCGACTGTATAAACAGGAAGCTGTTCGCAGGCAGGAGAGCAATAAGTATCGCGATTTATCTCATTTTCTTTCCGACCTCAATCTGGAAATAATTATTGAAAACAACCCGGCCGAGCACCTGGACCGCCTGGCCCAGTTAACGCAAAAAACAAACCAGTTTAACCTTTCAACCCAACGGTATGCCCGATCCGACCTGGAATCTTTTTTAAGCCGCAGGGACACCGAACTCATTGCCTTTCGTGTAAAGGACCGTTTCGGTGATTATGGCATTACCGGGTTATGTATGTTGGCTTACCCCTCAAAAGGCAAGGCTGTAGCGGATACCTGGCTGATGAGTTGTCGAATTCTGGGCAGACAAATTGAAGATGCTTTCCTGGGCTTCCTTATCAATCACCTGAATAAAAAACAGATCAGCCACCTTTCGATGCCTTTTGTGAGCAGCCTAAAAAACAGCCAGGTAGCCGAATTCCTCACCAACAAGGGTTTCGAAAAATCCCTCATTTCAACAGGCCAAATTGATTACTTTTGCAATCCGGAAGTGTTTTCTATACCCAAAACGAATTTCATTATTATAACTTGAAATGAACAGCACATCGTTATTTGAAAGGATTGCCCAAATCATTGAGTTGGTTTTGGAATTAAAGCCTGGTACCGTGAATGAATCCACAAGCAATCAATCTGTTTCAGAATGGGATTCTCTTAATCACATAAAATTAATTCTTGCCCTGGAAGATGAATTCCAATGCGAATTTGAACCCGATGAAATGGCTTCAATGACATCGGCAGGAAAGATACAGGAGGCCCTCAAAAACAAACTGGGTTGAATAAATGCCTCTTAAACACTAACAAAATGTCGGGTATAAACATTTTACTGACCTTTGATTATGAATTACCCCTGGGTGGTATCCACGGGTCGTTTGGCGAAAGCCTTTTCGAACCTGCCGGTCAGGTGATTCATCTGGCTGAAGAAATGGGGGTTTCGCTAAACTTTTTTGCCGACATTTTGTGTTATCAAAAATTCAATGCGCTGGGCAGGAGCGATTTTGCAGCCCCGTTTGCCCGCCAGCTCCAGGAAGCCTTAGCAAAGGGTCACGATGTTCAGCTTCACCTTCACCCTCATTGGATCGACACGAGAATTGTAGGAGACACGTTCTTTCCTTCAGCCAATTATGGCCTCCACCACTTCCGAAACAACCCGCCCCCCCTAAATATTCAGAGTATTATCAACCAGGGCGTTGAAGGGCTCAAAAGCCTGCTGGCTCCTGTTAACCATAATTACGCCTGCATTGCATACAGGGGCGGTGGCTATGTATTGCAGCCAGCCACCCAGGAAATCCTTAACGCCCTGTTTGCTGAAGGCATCCGCATTGATTCTACCATCAGCAATGGGTATTATTTTAAATCTGACCGCTCCTTTGTCGATTACACCGCAATCCCCAACAAAGCAAACTGGTTCCTGAATATGGACGGTCAATTAAACAAAGAAAACAACCTGATTGAAGGAGGGGGGATTTTTGAAATACCCATTGCCAGTAAGCCCAAATCTTTGTTTGAACTTCCTACATCGCTTAAGTTAAAGTTTTATGGTCACCGGGCACCCCAGGCAAGAGGCATTATGGTACACGAACCCCCGGCTTCATTGAGTTTGCAGGAAAGAAAAAAAGCCCTCCTTTCAGCACGTATGCTAACATTCGACAATTTCACCTATTCAAAAAACTTCCCGCTCAAAATTCTCCGCTACCACCTGAAAAAATTCCGCAATAAGGAACCCATCTATTTAAGCGTAGTGTCGCATCCCAAAGCCATGGGCGCTTATTCATTGGATTTGATGAAACATTTCATTGAAAAGGTTAGAAACGAATACGGGCAGGAGGTTTCTTTCAAAACTTTTACCCAGGTAAAGGAAGACCTTAATTTATAATAATGATGGGTGGTGTGGGAATTCTTATCAGAAAATTGACAGGGAAGAAATTGTTTTCCCGCCTGCGATTTACTGGATACAAAGTCCTCCACAAGGTTTACCGTCCATTTTCCGAAGACGAATTCAAGCATTTGTTAACCCAAAGGCTGGGGGTCAGACCAGGGGATACCCTGTTTATTCACAGCTCTTCGTATAAACTTCACATCACCTTTTCCCCTAACCAGGTCATTAATATTCTCCTGGATCTTGTGGGACCCGAAGGTACCCTTGCCTTCCCTTGCTGGCACTTTTCAAAACGGGCCGAAGATTACCTGGAAGATGAAGCAAGCATCTTCAATGTAAGGCGCTCCCCAAGCGTGATGGGCCTGATTCCAGAACTTGCCAGGCGCCATAAAAATGCCCACCGCAGCCTCCACCCTACCAGCTCGGTGGTTGCCATTGGAAGAAATGCATTTGATCTTATTAAAGATCATCACTTATCTGATTACCCCTGCGGCGAAAGCAGCCCTTTTTCCAAAATAATGCACTATAACGGCAAAATTCTTGGACTGGGCGAAACGGCCTACGACAGCCTCTCATTTGTACACTGCGTTGAAGATCATTTAAAAGACAAATTCCCGGTAAAAACCCGAACCAACAAAATATTTGATGGGAAGGTAATGGATGAAACCGGAAAACTAATGATTGTTAAAACCAGGGCTGCCCACAAAAACATTCAGCATCGAAACATAAAAGGGTTCTTTAAAAAACACATCACCCCCGAAGAATGCCTCTCATTCCAAAAAAGAAGCACACATTTCTTTGTTGCTGATTCGGTAAAATTGTTTTCTAAAATGAAAAATCTCGCCCTTCAGGGTAAGACCATCTATGGGTTTTAATCCTATATCCTGCTAAATATCAGGTATTTAATCTTTCCTTTTAATTTTCTACTTCTTTGTTCTTTTCAAGTAGATACACGCCCGGAGGCGCGTCCCTACTGTTTTTTTTCCATTTTCCACCCCTTTTCATCCTATTCACAGTCGGAGTTCAGACGTAGTTAACACGTAGTTAACACGTAGTTCAGACGTAGTTCAGACGTGCGTGCACGTTTGAACTACGTGTTAGGTACGTCTAAGGTACGTCTAATGTACGTCTGATCTTCGGCCCGGGAACAGGCCTGGAGATGCCCGGGAGCAATGAAGAATTAACCCAGGAAGGGTTGATACTGGTAAAGCTCAGGGATGGGCTAAAGGAGGGGACAAATTATTTTCCCAGGATCATCACATCCTGGAAATTGATGCACTGACTTTGTGGCAGTCCGGCCCACCAGCCGGGGTGGAACTGCAGTTGTTGAAGGCCTGCATCGCTGAACAGTTGGCCGAGGTATTGGTGGCGGAAGGCAATGTTGGCGTCCTTTACGCGGGGGTTGTGCAGGAAGTAATGGCCGTAGCGGTGCGGGAAGAAGGGCTTGGCCGATGCATCGAGGTGTTTCTCTGATTGGGGGGTGATGACAAAAAAGGTGGCGAAGCAGCGCCCGCCGGGCTTCATCACCCTGCCGATCTCGCGCAGGTAATGGGCCACATCGCCGGGCTGCATATGGGTAAAGACCGAGGTGAGGATGACCAGGTCGAACTCGTCATCCCCGTAAGGGAAGCGGAATGCCGAGGCCTTCTGGTCGGTCGATAGGTTGTAGAGGTCGTTTTGCAGGGGGGTATAGAGGAAGCGGAAGTTGGGGTATGGGGCATAATGGCGGCGGCACCATTCAATGCCTTCCTCCACGATGTCGAAGCCTTCGTAGCTGCCCTGTTGGTTGAGGTATCCTGCCAGGGGCCGTGCGATCCGCCCTATTCCGCAGCCCACATCGAGCACGCGGTGATGGGCTTGCAGCCCGCAGAGTTCGATGAAGTGTTTCAGCAGGCTGTCGCCGATCTTCACGAAGTCGCCTTGCCCCACGAAGATCTTCCCGCGCGGTGGCACCAGTTGAAGCCGCCGTTTCAGCGCTTTTTCCACAAGGTCGATGGGGAAAAAGAAAGCCCTGCGGAATACCCGTCTTTGTTTGGGCCCCAGCCAGTAATAGAATGTTCTGAACGTCCGGTTCATTGCGGTCCCTTTACTGTCACTTCCTGAAAAGGGTTTGCACGCGGTCGGGACCGGTGGAAACGATTTCGATGGGTACCCTGACGAAATCTTCGATCAGCTTCAGGTAGTCCTTCAGGGCTGATGGCAATTCGCCGATGCTGCTGAATGTTGCCAGGTCGCAATGCCAGCCTTTGAAGTCCTGCAGGATGGGCCTGAGTTTTTCGGGTTCAAAGGAGGAGGGCAGGAATTCCACCTGCTGCCCGTCGTATTCATAGCCTACGCAAACCTTAAACTGCGGGAGTTCGCTCAGCACATCCACCTTGGTCATGATGAGCTTGGTCACGCCGTTGAGCATTACTGAGTATTTCAGGGCGGGCAGGTCAAGCCAGCCGCAGCGCCTGGGCCTCCCGGTAGTGGAGCCGAACTCATTGCCAGTTTTGCGCAGTTGATCGCCATGGGCATCAAAGAGCTCGGTGGGGAAAGGGCCGCTGCCCACGCGTGTGCAGTAGGCCTTGAAGATGCCATACACCTCCCCTATCCTTGAGGGCGCCAGGCCCAGCCCAGTGCAGGCGCCGGCAGCAATGGTGTTGCTGGAGGTCACAAAGGGATAAGAGCCGAAGTCGATGTCGAGCAGGGTGCCCTGGGCGCCTTCGGCCAGGACCCTGACGCCCTGGTCGAGGGCCTGGTTGATGTATACCTCGCTCTCGACCAGTTGCAGGCCTTGTATGCGTTTCAGGCCTTCAAACCAAAGTTTTTCGTATTCGTCGAACGACCTCTTTTCGATCTGGAAGTCGTTTTTTGAATAGCCCAGTCCTTTCACCAGCCTCAGGTGGGCTTCGCGGAGTTCCTGGTATTGTGTTTCAAACCCTGCGCACAGCGAATCGCCCAGTCGCAGGCCGCTGCGTGCGATCTTATCGGTATAGGCGGGGCCAATGCCCTTGAGGGTGCTGCCGATCTTCTGTTTGCCGCGGGAGGCTTCGTTGGCGGCATCACACAGGCGGTGGCTGGGCGTGATCAGGTGGGCGCGGGCCGAGATCAGCAGGCTTTCCCTGAGCTGCTCCTGGCCGATGTCCAGGTGGTCGAGTTCCTGGCTGAAGATATAGGGGTCGATCACCACCCCGCTGCCTATGAGGTTTTTAGTCCCTGAGTGAAAAATGCCCGAGGGGATTGTATGCAGGACGTATTTTCGGTTTTCGAACTCCAGCGTATGTCCGGCATTGGGGCCGCCCTGGAAACGGGCGATGAGCTGATATCCGGGGGTGAGCACATCCACGATCTTGCCCTTGCCTTCGTCGCCCCATTGCAGCCCAAGCAGCACGTCAGCCTTGTTGGCTTGCTTCATGACCCTTTATTTAAGTTTTCGACATAAAAAAAGCGGCTGTTACACCGGCTTCATTGCAGGGCCAAATTTAAGCTATTTTAAGGACAGCAGCAATTGTTTTGTCCTCATTCGTGAAAGCTTTTCGAAAAGCGGGGCCTAGTTTTCCCTCAGCTTGCGGCAGGCCTGGCAAAGGCCGTAAAAAACAAAGGAACGGTTGGTGACTTCAAACTGCATCAGGTCTTGAACCGAGTTTTGTATTTCCATTAGGCGGGGGTCGCAAAATTCGAGCACCAGCCCGCACCCGGTGCAGATGGCGTGGTCGTGTTGCTTGTACTTGTAGGATTTCTCGAATTGGGCCACGTTTTTCCCGAACTGGTGCTTGATCACCAGGTTGCAGTTTTGCAGCAGTTCAATGGTGTTGTATAAGGTGGCACGGCTTACACGGTATTTGTTGTTCTTCATTTTGATGTAGAGCGACTCCACGTCAAAATGGCCTTCGGTGAGGTAAATCTCACGCAAAATGGTAAAACGCTCAGGGGTTTTCCGGTGGCCATTGGCAGTCAGATAGGAAGAAAAAATATTCTTCACCGCTTCATACACCTCCTGATGTGCCTTCGATTCCTTCATCTCCGCATTAATTTTTTATCCTGCAGGCGGCCGTGGATACGAGGATGGAAAAGCCCGCACTCAGCCCATCAGCGCCATCCTGCAACATTCTGAAGGGCTGATTGGCTCAAAGATAGGAAAAAATTTTGTTATTTGAAATCTTTATAAATAAATAAGCTATTAGCTGCTTATCAGGCACTTACAAGCCTAGGATATTTTCCCGATACGCGAAACAGACTGGACGCCTTTAAGTTTCTTCAGTTTGTTGATCAGGTTGCTCAGGTGCTGGGTGTCGTGGATGTAAAGCATCACCGTCCCCTCGAAGGTACCGGCAGTGGTATCGATGTTGATGCTGCGGATGTTGATGTTGTATTCGCTCGAGATGGTGTTGGTCAGGTTGCGCAGCAGGCCGATCTCGTCGATGCCCTTGATGCGGATCCCCGAAAGGAAGGCGATGTTTTTGTTGGTGATCCATTTGGCCTTGACGATGCGGTAGGCATACTTCGACATGAGCTGCACGGCATTGGGGCAGTTGTTTCGGTGGATCTTGATGCCTTCGTTGATGGTTACAAACCCGAACACGTCATCGCCGGGGATGGGGTTACAGCAGGGCGAGAGGGTATAGTTAAGGTTTTCGAGGTTATCGCCGATGAGCAGGGTGTCGGGCTTGCTCTTAAGCTGCTGGCGGATGGGGTCGGGTTCAGGGGCCTTTTCGGGTAAAGCCGTTTCGCGTGAACGGCCAAAGGGATTCTTCAGGTAGCTGAGGATGCCGCCCTTATCCTGTTCTGAATGGTAAGCCTTGAGTTCTTTCTGCCCGATCTTCCCGATGGCCACATCGTAGTAGAGGTCGAGGGGGGCGGCCAGTTTAAAGTATTCTACAAGTTTCTGGATGTTGGCCGGATTAAAATCGATCTTAAACTGCTTGAGCTTGCGTTCGAGGATTTCCTTGCCATCCTCGGCCTGCTTTTTACGTTCTTCTTTCAGGGCAGCCTTGATCTTACCCTTGGCGCGGGCGGTGGTCACGTAATTCAGCCAGTCGGTCTTGGGGGTTTGTTTGGCCGAGGTAATGATCTCCACCTGGTCACCGCTTTTCAGCACATGGCTGAGAGGTACCAGCTTGTGGTTCACCTTGGCCCCCAGGCAGTGGTTGCCCACTTCCGAGTGGATGCTGTAAGCAAAGTCGAGGGAAGTGCTGCCCAAAGGGAGGGTGCGCAGCTCGCCCTTGGGGGTAAACACGATGATCTCATCAGAGAACAGGTTGAGCTTGAAGTCGTCGATAAAGTCGAGGGCATCAGATTCTGCTGTTTTCAGGATCTCGCGGATGCGCCGCAGCCATTTATCGATACCGCTTTCGCCGGTCTTCGACTCCTTGTATTTCCAGTGGGCGGCATAGCCTTTCTCGGCAATCTCATCCATGCGGCGCGAACGTATCTGTACCTCCACCCATTTGCCGGGCTTACTCATCACGGTGGTGTGCAGTGACTCATAGCCATTGGCCTTGGGCGTAGAGATCCAGTCGCGCAGGCGGTCGGGATTGGGGCGGTAAAAATCGGTAACGATGGAGTATACCTTCCAGCAATCGGCCTTTTCACGCTGTTCGGGTGTATCAACAACAATGCGGATGGCGAAGATGTCGTACACCTCTTCAAAAGGGACCTCTTTCTTCTCCATCTTCCCCCAGATGGAGCTGATGGATTTGGTGCGCGCCAGGATATTGAACTCAAAGCCTTCCTTTTGCAGGGCTTTCTTGATGGGGTAGGTGAACGAGTTGATAAAGCGGTTACGTTCTTCTTCCGAGTCCACCAGTTTCTGCGAGATGGTGGTGAAGATCTCGGGCTCGGTATATTTCAGGGCCAGGTCTTCCAGCTCGCTTTTGATGGCGTGGAAACCCAGGCGGTGGGCCAGAGGCGCAAAGAGGTAAAGGGTCTCGTTGGCGATCTTGAGTTGTTTCTTTGGGGGCAGGGAGTCGAGGGTGCGCATGTTGTGCAGGCGGTCGGCCAGCTTGATGAGGATCA
>JAAYLH010000083.1 GCA_012521995.1 Bacteroidales bacterium
ACTTCCCCCCTGTACGTCAGAAAAGCGTAATAACACGGCAATTTTTCCCTCCGGACTTCACAAAAGACCCAGTAGTTTTCTACGGGTTGTTCTGCTTGGTTTTCCGGGAAAAATGCAACAAAAAAAGGGAGGGCCAATGGCCCTCCCTTTGAGAATTAAAAGCAGGAATGCTTTATCTGGTTATCTGAACCCTTTGTGTATTTAAACCTTTGGGAGTCAGGATCTGTACAAAGTAGATGCCGTTGCGGAATCCGCCGACATTCACTTCGTGACGATCGCCCTGTACGGCCGAGGAGTAAACAACTTGGCCAAGCAAGTCAATAATACGTACCTCGCGGATCATCTCGTTGGAAACGATATGCATCACGTCGCGAACGGGGTTGGGGTAAACCAGCAGTTCACCTGCATCAACAACCGGTACTTCAACCGGGTCATTGATATTACCGAACACGTTGTCGACAACCATATCTTCAGTAACAACGATTTCCCTGTCATCACCGGCATTCCATTCTCCGCCGTCCCAGCCGGCACCTCTGAAATACTTGTACGCATAAGTACCAGCTTCCAGTTCAAGGGTGAGGGTCAGGATCATTGGATCATCGGTAGGTTGCATCAGCAATTCAGGATCTTCGCCCGGAGCAACCCAATCAGGGAATTGACCAGCGATGTAAATATCATCGGTATCTGGATCAAAGTCGGCCAGCTCGTGCATGTGAACGTTGAAGGTAACCGTGTAGGTTTCCTGAACGATACCGTTGGTAACGGTAAAGGGAATTGTAATCACGTCACTGGCGCCTGAAGTGTAAACCGACTGAACACCTGCAACATAGTCACCATCAACCAGTTCTGTAAACAAGAACTCGGTAACGGCAACATCGGTAGCTACGGGAGTTACCATATCATCCAGGTATACATTGTAGCCTTCAAACGATTTGCTGGGGGCGGGAATCATATCCTCGGGATTAACAGAAGGATAGAATTTGCCATCCCTGGCTCCAAGGTTTACACCTTCCTGAACGTTACCTTCATTGGCAACGATAAGGTCTTTCACATCGATCTTCATGTCGCCAACGGTGATATTGTCAAGAGCCCATGCATACCACAGACCCTGACCATCGCCATCAATATTCTGCCATGCGATGTGAACTTCCTGACCGGCATAAGCCGACAGATCGATAACAGCAGGAGTGACATAATGGTTATCGGCTTCAGGCAGCGTGCTGGCATCCCAAAGGACAGTCCAGGTGTCGCCACCATCGGTAGAAACCTTCACGTAATAGTGGTCACCATTGACCGAACCATTGTGGCCATAGTACCAGAAGCTCAGGTCACCATTAGGAGCAGTGAAGGCAGGAGTAATCAGCCATTCATCCTGGTGGCCATAATCCCAGTAGAGGAATGCCTGGTAATTGCCATCCTGGGGAACCACATTATTGCTTGAAAATTCAATGGTGCCCATAATAGCCCAGTTGGTGGGCAAGCTACCGGAAGCAGTATTGGTATTGACTGTAGTCCAGCCTTCAGGCATTGTACCTGATTCAAAGCTTTCGTTCCAGCCCATAGCATTGTTCCAGCTAAAGAGTTGTTCGCCGGCATTTTCACCTTCCGCAACCGAAAGCCCATAAGGTTCAACTATGGTCTCAACCAATTCAGCTTCGAGGGTAACAGCATCCTGGATGTCAATGTTGGCTTCTTCGTAAAGGTCAAAGTCAGCCAGGTTCACTGTAAGGGTGTAGAGGCCTTTGCGAACGGATGCAAAAGCAACGGATCCGTCAGCACCTGCAGTAGCAGTGTAGGTGTATTGAGGCAATGCCTCATTGGTCAGAACAACCAGCGCGCCTTCAGCGTCATCGCCTGAATTGGTGGTAACCTCAACGGTAACGGGAACGCCAAAGATAACTGAGAAGTCAACCGTAACGATTTCTGAGTCGCCGGTAGTGTATACCGACTGAACGCCTGCAGTGTAATCGCCTTCATCAAGGTCAGTGAACAGATACTGGGTTTCAGTAATTTCAGAAGCGACTTCAGTTCCATCCAGGAAAACGTTAAAGCCTGTGAAAGCCTTCTCAGCCTTAAGTCCGGCGGGAAGTTCCTTAGCGTTCTCAGCAACCTCAACAGGCTTGCTCAGGGCAATGGTACCGGCCTTATTGGCAGCACCGATCATCACATTGTCAATCTGGGAAACAGCGTTGTCATTCCCTGTAAGGTTGAATGCTACGTGAACCACTTGTCCGGCGTAATCACTGAGGTCAACAGTGCTCTCGTACCAGGTAAAGTTTGTCCAAACACCAATGTTCTGCCAGTTCCAGACTTCATCCCAGGTGCTGCCACCATCGGTAGAAATCTTGACCATCAGTTCGGCATGGGGGTTGGGATCAACGCTCCAGTAGTAGCTTGAGTACCAACTGAATGTAACACCAGCGCCGGCTTCAACCACAACAGGGGGGCTGATGAGCCAGGTATCAATGCTATAACCCCAATCTGCTCTGGCTACATAAGAACCATCAGGGGGGGCCATACCATCAACGTCGGTAGTGGCAAACCAATAGGGGAAGCCTCCATCATCGCCAACCTGTCCTGAACCTTGAACAAATTCATGCCATGCATCAAAGGTGCCATCTTCAAAGCTGTCAGCAAATGAAGAAGAGCCGCTGTTCCATGTCAGCAGTGCATTGCCTGCTTCCTGGTTATCTACGTCTACAACAAGCCCAAAGGGCAAAACTATAATCTCATCGATTACAATGGTGCCAAGGTCAGCATCAGCGCTTACCACAAGGGTTTCGTTTACGTAAGTTTCATAACCAACAGCATTAACAGTCATCACATAGGTGCCTGCATAAACGCCGGCGATACTGAATTCACCGTCGGCATCGGTCAGAACCATGTAATCGTCATAGCCTTCCAGCATTACGGAGGCGCCTTCAATCAGCAGATCGTCATTGCCTTCAATTGTACCGGAAATTGTATACTGGGGAATGGAAGTCAGAACAGCATCCTGAATGGTGGTTTCATCTTCAAGGATTACCACATCTTCAACAATGGTCGATTCATAACCGAAGAGTTCAAACTGAATGTCATAAGTTCCAGGCAGCAGATAGGGGAATGCATAATCACCATCAGCATCGGTAAGGGTGGTGGACATGGTACCCAAAACGCTCACCTTCACGCCTTCGAGGGCATCCGTACCGTCGGTAACGGTACCTTCAAGGGCACCCAGGCCTTCAGTCGAGAAGAACAACACGGTGTTCGGGTAATCACTATTTGCAGCACCAGCTGTGGGTGCCGATGGATCAAATGGAGTGCCGTCCTGTTGTGCACGACGTGAGCGGTTTGAACCGGCCATGTTAGCACCTTTGAAGTACTTCGACCCTGACCATTCAGTATCAGGCTTGTGACTGTAAATAACCAGGTTACCGCCGCCATAGATGTAAATATTATCCAAGGGGATTACCACGTCGTTGGTTCCTGTGGGGAAGTCAACGGTTCCATCGAATACCAGCTGCAGGGAAGCAGGGTCAACCCAGCCTTCTGAGAGGTTCTCCATTTCGGTTTCACCCATCCAGATCTGGATGTTACGATCCTGCAATTCTGCATTGAAGAAGCTGGTATATTGAACAGCTGTGATCACACCACCGCCAAGACCAATTTCTTCAGGATAATACAGGGTCTGCGAAATGCTGTTTTCATACAGGAAGTTGTAGGGCATGTAGAGGTTCAAATCGCCATCACCAATGGTTACGGCAATTATATCAGCCGACTGAACAAGTACACCGAGGAGATCTGTTTGGTTGTTGCCCATCTGTTCATCTTCGGTAAATTCTACAAGGCCGTAAATCTGTTGTGCTCCTTCATCGGCTTCATCGGGAGTCCACGCCAGTTCAAAATTGATGGTTTCACCAAATTCAATGGCAGTGCCGGCTACGCTTGCCAGTTCCACTCCGCCTGCCTTCATCAGCTTGACGGTGTAATTGCTTGCAGTAACCGTACCAGCATTCTGAACAGCAACGTTGTAAATGGTTTCTACGCCTGCAGAGGGGGTAGTGTTACCGGAAATACTGACAGCAACGAGATCATGCTCGAGCACAGGCTCAAGGATTATATTGTCAATGTACCAGTTGTTGATATTATAAACGTTACCGTCAAAGCGGATACTTAAATGAAGCTCAGTAGCTCCAGCAGGAATATCCAGATATAATTCGTAATCACCCGCAGGAATATTATCAATAATTTCATATTCCCAAATGGGGGTCCAGGTGGTTCCACCGTCATAAGAAACATCAATGGCGGCGATTTCACCTTCGTTGACCGAGTAATTGCTAAGGTATTGCTTGTATTTCAACCTGAGGGCTTCATAACCTTCCACGTCAATGGGGTAGGAAATCAGGCGGCTCAAGCCATTAAAAGCGGGGCTCCAGTAGAGACGAAGCTCGGGAGTGGTGCCGCCAGCGTTTGCGCCGGCATATACCGACCAGTTTGTCTGCCCAAGGCCTTCAACAGTCCAGCCCGGAGGCAGTGCGCCGGTGGCATAGTCAAAGACTTCATACATCAGCACGCCTTCAGCGCCCAGCAGGGTTACGTTGGAAGCGGCACTTCCGCCTTCGCCCAGGTCGTTGCTGGCAGTAACCACATAGTAGTAGTTGCCGATTCCCGGGACGGTAGCATCGGTATACTCAAGCGCGGTGATATCGGCAGCAACCTCAACAGCATCAGGCATACGCACAACAGTGTAGGTGATGCCGGCTGGATTGAGGTAACCACCATTGAGGCCTTCTGTGGGGGCAGCCCAGGTAACGTAGCCGTTATTGCCCTGTGCGGCAAGAACAACGTCGCCGGGAGCAGCCGGAACATCGGGACCCACAAAAACCACAGCAGAAGCTCCCGGGCCATCGCCAAGGTCGTTGGCTCCATAAACCGAGTAAACAGCAATTCCGGCCTCGGTCAGGGTGTTGTCAACAAAAGTCTCAGCAGCGCCAATTGTAGGATTGGCAATTGTATGGATCAGTTCAGCGCCGCGATAAACAAATACATTATCGAGGTCGGTCAGGGTTGCTCCGCCAAAGGTCAGGGCGGGGTTATTCCAGTTCAGCGTCACACTCATAGCACCAGCGGCACCGGGGGTAGCCACAAGGCTCAGGGGTGCAGCGGGTGCACCGGGGTCAGCCATGGTTTCAACAAAGGCCTGAATGTTCCAGTTATAAGTCAGATCGGGATTCAGGTCGGTAAGTAATTGCCATTCTCCAGCCCAGTATACATTGTTGCCTTTGCCTGCAACCTGGGGGCCGGCGTCGCAGCCTGCGGGATAACCGCTGCTGGTTACAACGTGATAACCAACCCACAATTCCTGGCTGGCATCAATTGGAACAGCTTCTGTAAGTTCAATGTCGTTCCATTGCTCAATGTTAACCGAGCTAACGTCTTGCGAATACACCTCGGTGGGAGGTGTGGTGCCTTGCCAAACCTTAAGGGTATATGTAGCCGTGCCGACTGCCACGTAAGGAACAAAATTAATCCTTGTGATGGCTGTGCCTGCATATTCGACAAGGTCTTCAGGGGTAAAACGGGCAGCAACCATAAAATCGGATGCACCGCCGGTACCGATGGCGTCATCATTCACACCGCTGTCCCAGTGGATCCACTCGGGAGCAGCCTTGGCATGATCAAGTTCCTGCCACAGTAAAGGCTTCACTGCCTGGGGAACACCCGGCAATACCGAAGATGCGCCTGACTTAAACACAACAGGAGCTTCAGCCTCAGCAGCCGGCTTCATGTTCAGCATCCGCAGCTTCTCGGCTTCAGTCATTCCCGAAGATTGCGAATAAGCAATGAAACCTGCAAAAATAACCAGTAAAAACAATGTAATTCTCTTCATTGGGATTTGTTTTTGATTAGTAACTTTTTTTTAAAAACAAAATGATCATTTTTAAAATTAAAAAACCATATTCCTCCTTCTTTAGTGAAACAAAGATTTTTTTACGGTATTAACCGAGTTTTCGATTGCTAAAGAAACAAAAAATTTTCCAGTTTTTAGCCTTTTTTTTAAAAAATCTTAGCTTTTATAGCCTTTTCAGTGAAAATGAATGAGAAACAAACAATTGAAATGGACAAAATCTTTTTACGTTTTTTTTTATGCTACATTTGTATCTACGATCTGTCTAAGCAATCAATGTATATGAACAAATTTTCATATTTAGGTAACTCAGAGATCCCGGGAATAGAAGAATTATACCGGAAATACAGCTCCGAACCCGATTCCATTGATGTTTCCTGGCGCCGTTTTTTCGAAGGTTTTGAATTTGCCCGCACCCACTTCCCGCAAGAGGACATGCTTAATGAAAAAGCTTCGCAGCAATACCGCAAGGAGTTCAATGTGATCGATCTCATCAATGGTTACCGGGAGCGTGGTCACCTGTTCACCCTCACCAACCCGGTGCGCACGCGCCGCAAGTACAGCCCTACCCTCGAGCCCGAGAACTTCGGGCTCAGCGCCGGCGACCTCAAGACCACCTTCCAGGCAGGTAATGAGGTGGGGATAGGCCCTGCCACCCTCGAGCGCATCATCGGCCATTTGAAGCAGACTTACTGCCAAAGCATCGGCGTTGAATATATGTACATCCGCAGCCCCGAAATCGTCGAATGGCTTAGAAACCGGATGGAATCCAGCCGCAACACCCCTGTGTTCGACCGCAGCAAGAAAATGCAGATCCTGCAGAAACTTACCGAGGCGGTGGCATTCGAACAGTTTCTGCGCAGGCGTTTTCCCGGGCAGAAACGCTTCTCCCTCGAAGGCTGCGAGACGCTGATCCCTGCCCTCGATGCCGTCATCGAACAAGGCACCGAACACGGCGTGGAAGAGGTGGTGCTGGGCATGGCCCACCGTGGCCGCCTCAACGTGCTGGGCAACATCCTGAAGAAGCCCTACCACAAGATATTCAGCGAGTTTGAAGGCAAGGAATATGCCGACGAGACCTTGCTGGGCGACGTGAAATACCACCTGGGCTGCACCCTGGATACCACCACGCGCCACAATCGCTCGATCAACCTGAGCATCGCCCCCAACCCCAGCCACCTGGAAGCCGTCAACCCTGTTGTGGAAGGATTGGCACGCGCAAAAATTGATCATAAGCACCAAGGCACCATGACCCGCCTGCTGCCCATCCTCATTCACGGCGATGCCAGCGTGGCAGGCCAGGGCATCGTTTATGAGGTCCTGCAGATGTCGCAACTGCCAGCCTATCAGACCGGAGGAACCCTCCACCTGGTCATCAACAACCAACTGGGCTTCACTACCAACTACCTGGATGCCCGCTCCAGCACCTATTGCACCGACGTGGCAAAAACCATTCAGTCGCCCATCTTTCACGTAAACGGCGATGACGTGGAAGCCATCGTCCATACAATTGAACTGGCCGTGGAATTCCGCCAGCGATTCCAGCGCGACGTGTTTATCGACCTGCTCTGCTATCGCAAGCACGGCCACAACGAGGGCGACGAACCCCGCTTCACCCAGCCTGTCCTGTATAAGATCATTGAAAAGCATCCCGACCCGGCCACCCTGTTCATTGAAAAACTCCTCAGCGACAACACCCTGAAGCCAGGACAGGCAGAAGCCATCCGCAAGGCTTTCGAAGACATACTGGAACGTGAGCTGGAGGAAGCCCGCAAAATAGAGAAAGGCGAAATCGACCCCTTCCTTGCCAAGACCTGGGAGGGCTTCAGTAAAGCCATTCAAAAAGACATCTTCCGCAAGGTGGATACGGGCCTTCCCAAGAAAAAACTCAGGGAGCTTGGCGAAAAAATCACCAGCCTGCCTGCCGACAAGCCCTTCTTCCGTAAGACACGCAAACTCATGGAAGAGCGCCAGCATATGATTGCCAAGGGCGATGGACTCGACTGGGCCATGGGCGAGACCCTGGCCTATGCCAGCCTGCTCAGCGAGGGCATCCCCATCCGCTTCACAGGGCAGGACGTGGAACGCGGCACCTTCAGCCACCGCCACGCCGTCATCAAGCTCGAAGACTCGGAAGAGGAGTACATTCCCCTCAACCACCTGGGCAGCGGGCAAGCCCGCTTTGAGATTTACAATTCCCTGTTGTCCGAATACGGGGTGCTGGGTTTTGAATACGGCTATGCGATGGCCAGCCCCGGCAGCCTCGTCATCTGGGAAGCCCAGTTTGGCGACTTCCTCAACGGGGCGCAGATCATCATTGACCAGTTCATCACCAGCGCCGAAGAGAAATGGAAGGTGATGAACGGCCTGGTGGTTTACCTGCCACACGGCTTCGAAGGCCAGGGCCCCGAACACAGCAGCGCCCGCATGGAACGCATGCTGGCAGCCTGCGCCGAGAACAACATCCAGGTGGCCAACTGCAGCACCCCCGCCAGCCTCTACCACCTGCTGCGCCGCCAGATGAAACGCCCCTATCGCAAGCCCCTGGTGGTGTTCACCCCCAAGAGCCTGCTGCGTCATCCCCGCTGCATCTCCAAACTCGACGAATTCAGCCGGGGACACTTCAGCGAAATCATCGACGACCCTGATGCCGATCCCAAAAAAGTAGACCGGGTGCTGGTGTGCAGCGGAAAGATCTATTACGAACTGCTGGAAGAAAAAAAACAGAAAGGCTTCGACAATACAGCCATCCTGCGCCTCGAACAACTTTATCCCCTGCCCGTTGATGAGCTGAAAGCCCTTGTCGCCAAATACCCCGGCGCCAAACGGGTGATCTGGGTCCAGGAAGAACCCCAGAATATGGGTGCCTGGCCATTCCTGTCGCAAAACCTCGACGGCCTGGCAATGAGTGTCATCGCCCGTCCGCCCAGCGCCAGCCCTGCCAGCGGATCCAGCCGATTCCACCATATGCAGCAGCAAAAGATCATCGAAAAAGCCTTTGAAGAGTGCAACTGTAAGAACGTATGCCGCGAGTGCCGGCAGTTGTGCATCAGTGAATTAGTGGAAAACCAATAAAAAAGAACTTATGCTTATCGACATCAGAGTGCCTTCCGCGGGCGAGTCGATCACCCAGGTAGAACTGGCCCGCTGGCTTGTTGAAGACGGCGCTTACGTAACGAAAGACCAGGAAATTGCCGAGATCGACTCGGATAAGGCCACCCTTACCATCAACGCCGAACAGGCAGGCCGCCTGCGCATCAGCGTGGAAGAAGGCACCACCACCGAGCCGGGCAAGATCATAGGCCAGATCGACACCGAAGCCGCTGCCCCCGAAGGCAGCGCCAAAGCCGTGCCCGCCCCTGCCCCTGAAGCAAAGCAGGCAGAAACCCCTGCAAAGGAAGCCGGGCTAAAGACCGAACCGCATAAGCCTGCCGAAAAGAAAGAAGAGCCCTCAGAAAGTGGCTTCACCTTCTCTCCCCAGGCACAAAAGCTGCTCGATGAGCTGGGCATCGCAAACCCCCAAGGCCATCTGAACCCCGGGGGGAAACGCATCACCCGCCGCGACATCCTGGCCGCCATAGCACGACAATACAATAAGGAGCAGGACGGCCCTGCCTCAGCCCCTGCTCCCGCTACGCCCTCCTGGGGCGGCAGCCGAAATGAAGAACGCCAGAAGATGTCGACCCTGCGCAAGAAAGTGGCCGAGCGACTGGTGGCGGTCAAAAACCAAACCGCCATGCTCACCACCTTCAACGAAGTCGACATGTCGGCTGTGATGGCCCTGAGAAAAAAATACCAGAAAGCCTTCCAGGAACAGTACGGCATCAAGCTGGGCATCATGTCGTTTTTTGCCAAAGCCGTCACCGTGGCCATCCCCCACTTCCCCCAAGTCAACGGCCGCATCGAAGACAACGCCATTGTGCTGCCCGACTATGCCGATCTGGGCATCGCCGTGAGCACCCCCAAAGGATTGATGGTCCCCGTGATCCGCAATGCCGAGCGGCTGTCGCTGCCCGAACTCGAATTGAAGATCGCCGGGCTGGCACAAAAAGCCCGCGACAACAAGATCAGCATCGAAGAACTTACGGGCGGCACCTTCTCAATCACCAACGGCGGGGTGTTTGGCTCCATGCTCTCCACCCCCATCATCAACCCGCCCCAGAGCGCCATCCTGGGCATGCACAACATCGTTGAGCGCCCCGTGGCCATCAACGGCAGGGTGGAGATCCGCCCCGTGATGTATGTGGCCCTCTCCTACGACCACCGCATCATCGACGGCCGTGAGTCGGTGGGCTTCCTGGTGAAGATCAAAGAAATGATCGAACAGCCCGAGCGCATGCTCTTTGGCGGCAAGGACCCCCTGGGCAGCCTGCTGAAGCTGTGATGAACGAAATCGCTTTCTGATTGTTATCCGTTTATGGCACTCATAAAAAGCATACGGGGCTTCACCCCCCAGTTTGGCAAGGACTGCTACCTGGCCGACAACGCCACCATCATCGGCGATGTGGTGATGGGCCACCAGTGCAGCGTTTGGTTCAATGCCGTGGTCCGGGGCGACGTCCACCGCATTCGCATCGGCAACAAGGTCAATATCCAGGACGGGGCCGTCATCCACTGCACCTACCAAACCGCCCCCACCACCATCGGCAACAACGTCTCCATCGCCCATAAAGCCATTGTGCACGGCTGCACAATAGCCGACAACGTGCTGATCGGCATGAACGCCATCGTGATGGACAACGCCCAAATCGGCAGCAACTCCATTATCGCCGCCGGGGCCGTGGTCCTCGAAAACACCGTGGTCGAGCCCGGCAGCGTCTGGGCAGGCATCCCCGCCCGAAAGGTGAAGGACATCAGCCAGGAACTCACCCACGACCTGCTCGAACGCATCTCAAACAACTACGTGAAATACAGCGGCTGGTACCGCGACGAAAATCAGGGCTGACAAGGCCCGAATCGCGGGTTTTTCCAAAAAAAAAGCCGTCCTCAGGTTTGATCCTGCGACGGCTTTACGGAAATGTTGTCGAATCCTTTTTTGCTTATTGAGCGATACCCAGTTTGGCCTTCACCAGGTTCATGATGTTGTCGGAGGGCGGAAAATAAAGTACCTGTCCACCGGCGGTATCAAACACATAAGAATAGCCATTTTCTTTAGCCACGTCTTCGATGGCTTTACGGGCCGCATCGATGATGGGAGTCAGCAACTGGTTTTCCTGGTTAACGAGGTCCTGCTGGGCCTGCTCCTGGAATTCCTGGAGACGCTCCTGAATGCTGGTGATCTCACGCTGCTTCGACTGACGGATCAGGTCAGAATAGGTGGCTTCGTTGGTGAGGTAATCCTGGTATTTGGTCTGCAATTCGGTTTGCATGGTGGTGAACTGTTGTTCAAGGGTCTGAGCATACTGTTCCATCTTGACCTGTGCAGAGTCACGGCCCGGCATGATGCTTAAAAGTTCGCTCGTATTGATGTGACCGAATTTGGGTTGCTGTGCCGAAACGGTGGTTCCCACCAGGAGAAGTACCAGCAAGGGCAGATAAAGCAGCTTTTTCATCGTTTTGTTTTCGCGTTGGTGAATACTGTTTTGTTTGGGCCACAAAAATAAACAATAATCGCGAACCAACTTACTTTTTAACAGCATTTAAGAAGATGCCGGGAGAATTTTTTTTTCAGGGCTTTAAAATTTTTTTTCTGTTTTAAAAAATGCTTGTATATTTGCAGCCTCAAAACCCGATTGCGGAAATAGCTCAGTTGGTAGAGCACGACCTTGCCAAGGTCGGGGTCGCGGGTTCGAGTCCCGTTTTCCGCTCAAAAAAACCTCTGTCAAAGAGGTTTTTTTTTATAATTTCGTGAAAGAAAGTGTCAC
>JAAYLH010000084.1 GCA_012521995.1 Bacteroidales bacterium
AACTAATTTGCCCGAACCACCCCATGACAATACCTATCTGCACTGGCTGTACGGCAACAGGCGTGAGGTAAGAAACGCCGCCAAAAGAAGCGTCAACCCCCACCTCTCCTTCATGACCAACAACTTTATGATCCCAAAAAGTATCCTCCAGCGTATCCCCTTCAATGAAAACATCAAAGGGTATGGCCACGAGGACACCCTCCTGGGCTATGAGCTGATGAAAAACAAGGTCCCCGTCAAGCATATCGACAATCCACTCCTGCATATTGGCCTGCAGGACAACAGGGATTTCCTCGATAAAAGCCGCGAAGGAGTAAAAAACCTGGCTTTCATCAATAATTACCTTGACAACGGTGCTGACCTGGCTAAAATGGTACGCCTGCTCAAAGCGTACAGGATATTGAGGCGCTTTGGCTTGTGCGGCCCCTTTGCCTCAACCTTCGAATGGATCCGAAAACCCCTGGAAGCTAATTTAATGGGAAAGAAGCCTAAGCTCCAATACTTTGACCTCTATAAACTGGGATATTTTTGCCTCAACCGCCACCAGGCCTGAACCTTCTGACACCTCCACGGAATTTCGGGACAGCCATCCCCCTCAAAAACAATACGGGCATTAGCCGATGTAGGTCTCCAAAACCCGCGCAGCGGTTTTTGGCACATAGCTGAGCTGCCTTATTTCGGCCGGCACCAGTACCACCTCTCCCTGCTTAACAGTCTCTCTTCCACCGGGATATTCCAGCTCAAACGCCCCTTCGAGGCACACCAGCACAATGAAGGAATTCACTAAGAAGTAGTCCATTTCGAGCTTACGGTCGAAGGTCAGCAAATTGGTGGTGAAATGCTTGTCGCGCACAAGCGTGACCGAACCATTGGGCACAGGCTCATAATCAATTGTAAATTCCTCAGCCTTTTTTAGGTCGAGGGCCTCCAGCGAGCGTTCAATGTGCAGCTCACGGGGCTTCCCATCGGTTCCGGGGCGGTCCCAGTCGTACAGACGATAAGTGACATCACTGGCTTGCTGAATCTCGCAAAGGGTGATTCCGGCCCCGATGGCATGCACCTTCCCGGCAGGCAAAAACAGCACATCACCCCTTCTCACAGGCCTGGCAACCATGATGTCGCGAAGGCTATTCTGCTCAATATGCCTCAGTACGGCTTCCCGATCCAAATCACGGTTAAACCCGGAAATGATTTCAGCACCCGGCTCTGCATCAATAACATACCACATCTCCGTCTTGCCATATGAGCCATGCAACTTCTTTCCAAGGATATCGTCGGGATGTACCTGCACCGAAAGAAAATCGTTGGTGTCGATAAACTTCACAAGCAGGGGAAACTCCTCGCCAAACTGATCGAAGAGGTCATCGCCGACCAAATCGCCCATATAAACCTCAATGACTTCCGACAAGCTGTTCCCGCTCAGAAAACCATTATCGACCACCGAGCTTTCATTGGCAAAGGCAAACAACTCCCACGACTCGCCGCAGTTGGGCAAAGGCGAAAAGTCCTTGTCAAGCAATTTTTTCAGGCGTATACCGCCCCAAACCTTGTCTTTAAAGACCGGTTTAAATTTTAAGGGATATAGTTTCTGCATCTGTTAAACGAAAAATCAGGGCAGGCTTATTTGGGCCACTGCACCTCTTCCTGTTCATCGAAGCCGACGGCCCAGCTTACCTGTACCATCACGCCTTCATCAAAAATAAAATCAACCTGGGCATCAAAAAACGAAACACGACGCTCTTCCCACTCTTCTTCATTTTCAGCCTCATAATCGGTAAAGCCATGTTCCTTCATCAGCGCAACGGCCTGTTTTTCCGTTAGCCCAAAAACCTTTTTTCCAAACAAGGTGGCATCTTGGTGATCGGTTTCAAAGTTGGTGCAGCGATCGTCAAATTCCTTCTCAAAATACACCGCATGGCCCTTGTCCCAGTAACTCCATACCTCGACTTCTGAAAAATCCTCATCGCCTTCTATGGTCTCTACTTCCTGGGGCTCGCCAATAAGGGCTTTCACTTCTTTTTTGGTGGCGCCAAACTTAAGGTTCCCAAAGCCTATCAAGGGCTTAATGATCAGGTCTTCTTTCATTTTTTCTGCTTTTTATGGAAATCAAAAACGGGGGTTTACAGCAAATATATGATTTATTTATTTTCCCCGCTTAACTTATCTTTAAAAATCAACTTATTTCAGGGGCGAATTTGCTTCCCTGGCCATTTGATTGTAAACGAGCCTGTCCAACAGGCTCGGAAACAGCTTGTTGAGCAGGATGATCAGTTTGCCCTCGCGGGTCAGGACCAGCACACGTTTCCTTTTTTTTACCGCATTCATAATATGCCAGGCTGCCATTTCTGCCGACATCATCTTGTCTTCGGCCCTGGGCGACTCGCCCTGTGGGGAGCCATCATGCGAAAGGGCGGTTTTTCTAATGTTGCTGCTCGTAAAACCCGGGCTGGCAACCAGCACATGCAGACCCTTTTTCAGGTTCTCTATACGAAGGGTCTCCAGGAAGCCCCGCACTGCAAATTTTGAGGCAGAATATCCGGTGCGGGCGGGCAGCCCGTTATGCCCTGCAATGGAAGAGATCCCTACCAGGCTACCCCCTGAGGCCAGCAAATAGGGCAAGGCATATTTGGTGGTATAAACCGTCCCCCAGAAATTCACCTGCATCAGCCGTTCCAGAACCGACAGATCCACCTCTTCAAACAAAGCACGCATGGATAAGCCTGCATTGTTGATCAGCACATCAATGCCCCCAAACGCTTGTACGGCTGCCTCAACAAGCCTCTCACAATCCTCTTTTTGAGTGACATCGGCCCGCACCACCAGGAACTGCCCCTTGGGAGCGCCGCCCAGAGCGGCCGTTTCCTCAAGACCCTCAAGGTTTCGCGCCGACATTACAACCTTCATCCCGCGGCCCAATCCCTCCAGCGCCAGGGCCCTCCCAATCCCTGACGAGGCCCCCGTGACCACCATAATTTTTCCCTTCATCCTATGGTCTTTTTTTGATTTCCCTGACACAAGTATGAGTTTTTTTTAATCCCTGATCCTTTACTGGTACGAAAAATAAGCGTAATAAATAAATTTACATATATTACAGCGGATAAATCTTTTATTTTTGCAAATATCATAAAATTCTTCAATAGAAAAGTCCTCTGTATGCAACTCATAGAAGTGAACACCCCCAAGACAGTTAAAGAATTCCTTCAGGTGCCCCGGTTCATTTACCAAAACGATGCCAACTGGATCAGCCATCTCGATCAGGATATTGAAGCAGTCTTTGACCCCAATAAAAATAAGTACTTCCAACTGGGGGAAGCCATTCGCTGGGTGCTGAAAGATAAGGATGGGCAGCTAATTGGCCGGGTGGCTGCTTTTGTCCACCCCGAGTTTTCCTCTATTTTCAACCAGCCTACGGGGGGTATGGGCTTTTTTGAGTGTATCGACCATCAGCAAGCTGCCAATGTCCTGTTCGAGGCTTGCAAGGCCTGGCTCGTCAATAAGGGAATGGAAGCCATGGACGGGCCCATCAATTTTGGCGAGAAAGACCGTTTCTGGGGCCTCCTGGTCGAGGGTTTTGAACACCAGCCCATCTACACAATCAATTACAACCCACCGTATTACAAGGCTTTATTCGAAAACTACGGGTTCCGGAAGTTCTATAATCAGAATGTCTATTACCTGAGTGTCTCCAAGGACCTTCCACAAATCCTCCAAAAGAAATACGATCGCCTGGTCACCACCCAGGGATACCGCTTTGGCCATTTGGAACTGGACAAGGTGGAAAAGTACGCTGAAGATTTTCAAACCATTTACAATGAAGCCTGGGCCCATACACACAAGTTCTTTAAACCCATCAGCAAAGATGCCGCCCTCAGTATCTTCGAAAGCATCAAAAGCGTGGTGGATGAGAAGCTGATCATTTTTGCCTATCATTACGAAAGGCCGGTGGCTTTCTTTGTGGGTATTCCCGAACTCAACCAGGTTTTTAAATATGTAAATGGCCGCCTCGACCTCCGGGGTAAGCTGAAATTCCTCTTTTACCGCTGGCGCGGAAAGCTCAACCAGATCAGCGGGTTGGTATTCGGCATCGTTCCCGAATACCGTAACAAAGGCATCGATGCAGCCCTGATCATGACCATGAAAAATTACATCCTCAGCAATAAGAAGCGGAAATACAAAGGCGCTTACATGGCCTGGATCGGCGAGTTCAACCCCAAAATGGTCAGCATTGCCGAACATATCGGGTCAGAAAAAGTATTCCTGCTGAGCACCTACAGGCTCCTTTTCGACCCAAATGCAATCTTCGAACCACACCCTATCCTTGACTAATTTGATTTCCAAGAGGTTTTGAAATTGCCCGCAAAAAATCTCCTTCAGGCAAAAAAAACATTTTGTTTTTAAAGAATAGAACGTATCTTTGCACTCTTAAAAAAACGAGCCCTTTCAGGGCTGATGTTCTTTAAATTTTCTCAGTGATTGACTTGGTAGCTCAGTTGGTAGAGCACATCCCTTTTAAGGATGGGGTCCTGGGTTCGAGCCCCAGCCAAGTCACTCTTTATGTGGCCAGACTTGGTAGCTCAGTTGGTAGAGCACATCCCTTTTAAGGATGGGGTCCTGGGTTCGAGCCCCAGCCAAGTCACTTCTGCAGGGGCTGTCTCATCAAAATGAGCCAGCCCCTGTTTTTTTCCTTCCCCATTCTTGCTCCTCAACCTCCATTCCTGTTCAAAATACCTGCCATGCCCGTAGTTTAGTCGTTTTAAACCGACTAAACTACGGACATGGTCCCTCCATGGTAGGAGAACGAAAGTGCCCTGTTTAGGGTATTAAGGCAAAAAAACAATACTTAAACCGGTGAAAAAGTAGCCATCAACCATGACCCTCAGGGGAGTAGAGAAAAAGGCTCAATAATAAAGCCCTGGGGCCGACCTGATGTATTTACAAGAAATTCATTCAGTCTTTTATTCTTGCAGGGACAATGCGCCCCGGGATCCAGGGAGGGATCGGGTTGGGAATGGACTATTTGAAGGCGGCCATCAGCAGGTCGATATCCTGGTAAGTCATGTGGAAATACTCGCCGATGTACTGGTTGGTGAGGATGCCATTGAACATATAAACCCCTTGCCTGACGCCGGGGTCGTGCTTGAGCATATTCTCGAGGCCTCCTGCTTCGCCAATGCTGAGCAGCACGGGGCCAAAGAAATTACTCAAGGCATAGGATGCAGTATGGGGGACTCTGGAGGCGATGTTTGGGACACAATAGTGGGTGACGCCGAACTTGCGGAATACGGGATCGGAATGGTTGGTGATCTCGCTGGTTTCGATGCAGCCGCCCTGGTCAATGCTTACATCCACGATCACGCTGCCGTATTTCATCTGACTTACCATTTCCTCTGTGACCACAATGGGGGTTCTGCCCCAGGGGGAATGCAGGGCGCCAATCACCACATCGGCGGTCCTGAGGGCTTTCAGCAGTACTTTGGGCTGGATGATGGAAGTGAAGACCCTGGCGCTGAGGTTGTTTTGCAGGCGACGCAGCTTGTAAAGGGAATTGTCGAACACCTTGACCATAGCACCCAGGCCCATTGCCCCACGCACTGCATATTCGCCAACGGTGCCTGCACCCAGGATCACCACCTCGGTGGGTGTGATGCCCGAGAAGCCGCCAAACATCCGCCCCTTGCCATATTTCCGGTCGCTGAGGTATTCAGCGGCGATCAGGATGGAAGTATTCCCGGCTATTTCACTCATACTCCTCACCAGGGGAAAGGAGTTGGTCTTGTCGCGAATGAATTCAAAGGCAGCGGCAGTGACTTTTTTCCCTGCAAGGGCCTTGAAATAGCTTTCCTTTTGCATGGGCATGGCCAGGGCCGAAAAGATCACCTGCCCTGTTTTGAGGTAACCCAGTTCCTGTTCGGTAAGGGGTGAAACCTTCAGGATCATGTTGGCCTTAAAGACCTCTTCGGGCGAATAAACGATCTCGCCTCCCGCTTCACTGTATTCGTTATCGGGGAAGAAGGCATTTTCGCCTGCCTTGCTTTCGATCAGGACCTTATGCCCGTTTTGCACCAGGAGGGCGACGGCCTCAGGGGCCAGTGCCACACGATTTTCCTGGAAGGCCGTCTCGCGCGGCACTCCAAGAACGAGATGATTCTTACGCTTTCTTACCTCCAGCATTTCTTCCTGGGGCAGGAACTGCCCGCCTTTGCTGAACAAAACATAATCTTTTTCTCTGCGTTCCATTGTTTTTCTGTATTACTTGCAAAACCTTCAATCAAAAATTCAGGTCAGAAGCGAATGATCCGTTCCTCATTGTGCTCTTCCATGGTCACCACATGGCTGCCCCGGGGCAGCAATGATTCAACTTTGTCGGGCCATTCGATGAAGCAATAGTTTCCTGAGAAGAAATAGTCTTCATACCCCAGGTTGTACACCTCGGCCAGATCTTTAATGCGGTAAAAGTCGAAATGAAAAATGCTTTCACCCGAATTGGTAAGGTACTGGTTAACAATGGAATACGTTGGACTACTGGCCAAATCAAGGCTGCCGAGTTTTCGGCACAGGGCCTTGATGAGGGTTGTTTTGCCCACACCCATAGGGCCAAAAAAAGCAAAGATACGGCCGTTGGGGAAGGCAGATAAGATGGCATCAGCCACCTCATCAAGGGCTGCAGGGTCCTTAGCTGTAAAGATTTGTTCTTGAACCATCTTGAAACTATCGTGCTTTCATAAAGATCAGGGGAATCATCATTTCTTCAAGCGAAACTCCGCCATGCTGGAAGGTGTTCCGGTAGTAGTTCACGTAGTAGTTATAGTTGTTGGGATATGCGAAGAAACTATTCTCCACTGCAAAAATGTAATTGGAGCTGATGGTGCCCTTGGGCAAATAGGCCTCGGATGGGTTTCGGACGTCAAATACCTCGGAAGCATCGTACTGGAGGTTACGGCCCGTTTTATAGCGCAGGTTGGTATTTGTATTTTTGTCGCCCACCACCCGTACAGGGTTTTGCACCCGGATGGAGCCGTGGTCGGTGGTCAGGATGATGCTGATTCTCTTCTCGGCAAGGAAACGCAGGATATCCCACAGGGGTGAATGCTCAAACCAGCTCATGGTGAGTGATCGGTAAGCCGCTTCGTCGTCGGCAAGCTCCTTGATGACTTCCATTTCGGTACGGGCATGCGAGAGCATATCCACGAAGTTATAGACCAGCACGTTCAGGCGGGTACTTGTATAATTGCTAAGGTTTTCGGCAAGTTTCTTGCCTGCATTCAGGCTGAGGATCTTGTGGTAGTTAAATTTAATGTCGCTGCCAAGGCGTTTCAGTTGTTCGCCAAAGAGTTCATTTTCAAATTGGTTGCGGGTTCCTTCATCGTCTTCATTGACCCAATATTTTGGATGGCGTTTTTCTATTTCGCTGGGCAACAGTCCTGCGAAGAAGGCATTGCGGGCGTACTGGGTGGCGGTAGGGAGGATGCTGCAATAGATGTCCTCGTTCACCACACGGTAAAACTCTTCGAAGAAGGGCTGCAGGGATTTCCACTGATCGAAGCGCAGGTTGTCGATGATGACCAGGAAGGTCTTTTCCTCGGCTTTGATAAAGGGGAGGCAATGCTCTCTGAAAACGGTATGGGAAAGGGCCGGCTTATCATCATCATTGCTGCTGAGCCAGTCGAGGTAATTCTTTTTAACGAAGCTTGAAAAGACAGAATTGGCTTCCGATTTTTGCATGCGGAAGATATCCTTGAGGCTGTTGTCCTGTGATTTCTCAAGCTCCAATTCCCAGTAAATCAGCTGGCGATAAATCTCTTTCCATTCAGGGAAATCCATCCTGCCACTCATAGCCATGCTGATCTGGCGGAACTCACGCTGGTAGCTCATGGTTGTTTTTTCGCTGACAAGCTTCTTGTTCTCGAGGTTTTTTTTCAGCGAAAGCAATAATTGATGGGGGTTCACGGGTTTAATGAGGTAATCGCTGATGTTGCTCCCGATGGCATCATTCATAATGCTTTCCTCCTCGCTCTTGGTGATCATCACCACGGGAAGGCCGGGGCGCCGGTTCTTGATCTGTGTAAGGGTTTCCAGGCCTGAGATGCCGGGCATATTCTCGTCGAGGAATACGATATCGAAGCTCTCCTCATTGATCATATCGAGGGCTTCCGAACCATTGTTGGTGGTTGATACGTCATATCCCTTTTCTTCGAGAAACATGATGTGTGGCTTCAGTAGATCGATCTCATCATCAGCCCAAAGAATTTTAACAGCCATATTCTATTGTTTATTTTTGCAATTCACTGAATATAAAACAGACAAAAGGACTACGCCCCCTGAGCAGGTGCTCTGCAAGATGGGAAGAAGGCTCAAAAACCGCTGAATCTCAAGAATAAATAGCCTCTTGTTTGTACAAATTTAACCAAAAATACCGACATTTGAATGATAGCCTGACTAAAAAGACCGCAATCCCTTGCTTAAAAAGTCACAGCCATGAAAACCTTTCCCACAAACAAGCTAAAAATTTTAAACGATCCGGTTTATGGTTTTATTCACATCCCTGATGAAAGTATTTTCGACCTGATTGAGAGCCCGTATTTTCAGCGTTTAAGAAACATCAAGCAGCTGGGGATGACGCACCTGGTTTATCCCGGGGCCTTGCACACGCGTTTTCATCACGCCTTGGGAGCCATGTATTTGACCACCCAGGCCATTGAGCTGTTGCGCTTCAAGGGACACGACATCAGCGAACAGGAGGCGCTTTCGCTGGTACAGGCCATCCTGCTGCACGACCTGGGTCACGGGCCCTTTTCGCATGCCCTCGAGCATGTCCTGATCGAAGAATTGAATCACGAACAGCTTACGGGGCTGTTTATGGAGCGGCTGGAACAGAAACACGGGCATGCGCTGGAAGGGGCCCTGAAGATCTTCCGCAACACCCACCCCAAGAAGTTCCTGCACCAGCTTGTGGCAGGGCAACTGGACATGGACAGGCTCGACTACCTGAACCGCGACAGTTTTTACACCGGGGTCTCTGAAGGGGTGGTGAGCTGGGACCGCATCATCAAAATGCTCAACATCAGCGGGGATCAACTGGTGATTGACGAGAAAGGCATTTACAGCATTGAGAAGTTTATTATTGCCCGCAGGCTGATGTATTGGCAGGTATACCTGCACAAAACGGTGATATCGGCCGAAAAGCTGCTGAACAGCATAGTGAGCCGGGCCAAAACCCTTGCCATGGCGGGTGAAGAGCTTTTCGCCCCTCCTGCCCTGGCACGTTTCCTGAAAAGGAAGTATGCGCAAAAAGATCTCCTTGATGACCAGAGCCTGCTGGAGGATTATGCCCTGATTGACGATCACGACCTGCACGCAGCCATAAAGGTGTGGGCCAATCACTCAGACCAGGTGTTGAGCCAGTTATGCGACAACCTGGTCAACCGCCACCTGTTTCGCATAGAGATCCAGAAATTGCCCTTTACCGCCGAGTACATCGAGGAAGTAAGATTCAGGACAAGGAGGCTTTGCAAGGTCAGCGATGAGGATGTCGATTATTTTGTCATCAGCGGCATCACCCGCAACAATGCCTATGACCCGGTGATCGGAAACATCATGGTGCTTTCGCGCGCCGGGGCCCTGACAGATATCGCCCAGGCCAGCGACCATTTGAACATCAGCGTGCTGTCGCACCCCGTGGAGAAATTTTTCCTGTGTTATCCCAAAAAGGTGGCAGAGCCAAACCTTGAGAAAAGCAGGAAAACCTAAAAAACCTTAAAGAAGCATAAGGGCCGAATACAACCTTTTTCAAATGGTCAATTATTGGTATCTTGCGGTGCTAAAAAACCAAGCTACAACCATGGAATTTTCAGCCAGTCAAATTGCAGGTCTTTTGAACGGGACCATAGAAGGCAACCCGGCGGTAAGGGTAAGTCAATTCTCGAAGATAGAGGAAGCAGGGCCTAATGCGTTGACCTTTTTGGCCAACCCCGCCTACACCCCATACATTTATAAAACCAGTGCTGCGCTGGTGTTGGTAAGCAATGATTTCGTGGCCGAGCACCCCCTGCAGTGCACCCTGATCAGGGTTGCCGACCCCTACAGCGCCCTGGCCACCCTGCTGGAGCTATACAAAAAGCAAAGCCCTCAAAAATCGGGCATTTCCTCAATGGCCTTCATTGCTTCCAATGCCAGCCTTGGCGCTGGGGCCTATGCAGGCGAGTTTGCCTATATTGGCGAAAACGTAAAAACCGGGAAGAACGTTCGCATCTATCCCCATTGCTACATTGGCGACAATGTAACGATAGGTGACGACACCACCCTGTACAGCGGCGTGAGGATTTATGAAGACTGCAGGATTGGGAATGGCTGCACGGTTCATTCAAATGCGGTAATCGGGGCAGACGGCTTTGGATTTGCCCCTCAGTCGGACAACAATTACCAGAAAGTGGCCCAAATTGGCAATGTGATTATTGAAGACCATGTGGAGATCGGGGCAGGCACCACCATTGACCGGGCCACAATGGGCTCTACCCTTATTAAAAAAGGGGTAAAGCTCGATAACCTGATCCAGGTCGCCCACAATGTAGTCATTGGTGAAAACACGGTGATTGCAGCCCAGACAGGCATTGCAGGATCTTCGCGTGTTGGAAGAAACTGTATGATCGGTGGGCAGGTGGGGATCAGCGGACACCTTACAATTGGCGATGAGGTGAAGATAGCCGCCCAGACGGGGGTATCATCATCCATAAAGAATGAACAAATTATCATGGGCTCCCCTGCCATGGACGCAGGCAAATTCAGGAAGTCGTTCATCTACTTCCGAAACCTTGAAACCCTCGTAAAACGCCTTGATGAGCTTGAGAAAACAGTGAAATCCTTTCAAGAGAAAAGTTGAAAGCCTGCTTGATGGCTTTTAAAACTAAAAAAAATAGTTATATATTTGCCCTACTTTTGCCTGACCATCAGGCGTGAAATCCCTTAGCCCATGACAGAATATCAACATACAATCAAGGCCCCGGTATCGGTTTCAGGGGTCAGCCTTCATACAGGGAAACTGGTCACCCTGAACATCAAACCTGCTGCAGAAAACACTGGCATCAATTTTGTGCGCATTGACATTGGCCCTGAGGCCGTTGTAGAAGCCGATGCCAGCCTGGTAATCGACACATCACGTGGCACTTCAATAGAAAAGGGCGGGGTTCGCATAGGAACGGTGGAGCATGTGCTGGCTGCCCTGACCGGGATGAGCATTGACAATGCCCTTGTTGAAGTGGACAGTCCGGAGACCCCTATCCTGGATGGCAGCAGCAGGCTTTATGTAGAGGCCATTCAAGAGGTTGGCCTTGAAAAACAAAATGCCCCACGTGAATACTTCGACATCAGGGAACCCATCCGGTTTTACCATGAGGAAAAAGACTGCGAGATCATTGCCCTGCCCAGCGAACAATACCGTCTGACCGTGCTGATCGATTATCACTCGAAAGTATTGGGGCATCAGCATGCTATCCTGAACAATATCAGTGATTTTGCAAGCGAAATAGCGCCCTGCCGCACCTTTGTATTCCTGCACGAGCTGGAGCACCTTTTGAAACAAGACCTCATTAAGGGAGGCGACCTGAGCAATGCCATCGTATTTGTTGACCGCCCCATGGAGCAGGAAGAACTCGACAGGCTGGCCGTCTTGTTTAACCGCCCCAGTGTGGGGGTCAGGAGTGAAGGCACGTTGAACAACCTTGAGCAGTATTTTCACAATGAGCCGGCACGGCATAAGCTACTGGATATCATAGGCGATCTGACCCTTGCTGGCATGCCCGTCAAGGGCCATATCATTGCCAGCAAACCGGGCCATGCCTCCAATGTGCTGTTTGCTAAAGAATTGAAAAAGCATATCAAATCGAGGAAGGAGCAGGAACAGATTCCAACCTACAACCCTGATATGCCCCCTGTATATGATGTCAACGAGATCATGAAGATGCTGCCCCACCGTCCTCCCTTCCTGTTAGTGGACAAGATCATTGATATCGGGGAGTCGCATGTGGTAGGGGTGAAAAATATTACAATGAATGAGGCCTACTTTGTTGGACATTTCCCGAAGGAGCCTGTGATGCCGGGAGTGCTTCAGATTGAAGCCATGGCGCAGGCGGGAGGAATCCTGGTGCTCTCACAGGTTGAAGACCCTGAGAACTACAACACCTATTTCCTGAAGATTGACAATGTGAAGTTCAAGCAAAAGGTGGTTCCCGGGGACACCCTGGTTTTTAAACTTTCGCTCATAAGCCCTGTGAGGAGAGGGATATGCCATATGCGAGGCTTGGCTTATGTAGGAAACAAACAAGTAATGGAAGCCGAGATGATGGCTCAAATTGTAAAAAATAACCAAGCATAATGAATCAACCATTAGCCTATGTTCACCCCCAGGCAAAAATTGCCCGCAATGTGGTGATCGAACCTTTTGTGACCATCAACAAGAACGTTGAAATTGGAGAGGGGACCTGGATCGGTTCAAATGTGACCATAATGGAGGGGGCACGCATAGGGAGGAATGTCAGGATTTTTCCCGGGGCAGTGATCAGCGCCATTCCGCAAGACCTAAAATTTGAAGGCGAAGAAACCACAGCCGTGATTGGCGACAACACCACCATCAGGGAATTTGTCACCATCAACCGTGGCACTAAGGCCAACGACAAGACCATGGTCGGCAGTAACTGCCTTCTGATGGCTTATGTCCATATCGCCCACGACTGTGTAATCGGCGACAACTGCATCCTGGCCAATGCAGTTAACCTGGCGGGCCATATCAACATTGACAACTATGCCATCGTCGGCGGGCTTTCGGCCGTTCACCAGTTTGTTAATATTGGTGCCCATGTCATGATCTCGGGCGGCTCCCTGGTACGCAAGGATGTCCCCCCTTTCACCAAGGCAGCCCGCGACCCCCTGTCATTTGTCGGGATCAATTCCATTGGCCTCCGCCGCAGGGGTTATTCCAGTGAGAAAATCAATGAGATCCAGGATATTTACCGCATCATCTTCAACAAAAACCTGAATGTCTCCCAAGCCATCGCCTATATCGAAGCGGAGATGCCTGCCACACCCGATCGTGATGAGATCCTAAGCTTTATCAGCGGGTCCACCCGGGGCATCATGAAGGGATACAGTTTCAGGGAAAAATAAAACAGGCCGTTCCATGCAGGTGACCCTCAGGGATATTGGAAAACGCTTTCACAATAAGTGGGTCTTCCGGGCACTGGAAATGGATTTTGATGCAGGGAAACACCACGCCATAACGGGAAAAAACGGCTCGGGCAAATCCACCCTGCTGATGATCTGTGCCGGCTACCTCTCCCCTTCCAAAGGCAACATTCAATGGTACATGAAGGGTAAAAACCTTGCCCCTGAGCTTATTTATCCCCGGGTGTCACTGGCCTCCCCCTACCTGGAGCTTGTTGAGGAATTTACCCTGGAAGAGAGCATCCGTTTTCACCGGAAGTTTAAAGCTTTTCTCCCCGAATTCCAGGTCAGAACCCTTGTTGAGTTATCAGGACTAAAAGACAGCCAGCACAAGCCCTTGCGGCATTTCTCCTCAGGGATGAAGCAAAGGGTAAAACTTTTGCTGGCCATCATGAGCGACACCCCGCTTGTGCTGCTCGACGAGCCCTGTGCCAATCTCGACAGCGAAGCCATCGCCTGGTATCAGCACCTCAAAAAGGACTACGGGCAGGGACGCAGCTTTATTATTTGCTCGAATCACAACCCCCAGGAATACCCTGAAGTCAACAAGGTTTTTTCCATTCCCTAAAAAAACAGAAACCCTTGGGTATATTTTTTAATAATACCTGTTTTTTTTATTAATTTTGTGCCCGAATTTTATAAAACCCACTGATTTATAATTTTTTATGGCAACTACAGCAGATTTCCGCAATGGCTTATGCATCGAGTTTAATAATGAACTCTACTCTATTGTAGAGTTCCAGCACGTAAAACCCGGCAAGGGCGGTGCTTTTGTTCGCACAAAACTTAAGAACCTGAAGACCGGGAAAGTGATCCCCAACACCTTTAATGCAGGGGTCAAGATAAACATCGCAAGGGTTGAACGCCGCCCCTACCAGTTTCTTTACAAGGATGAGAGCGGATATCACTTCATGCACAATGAGAATTTTGAACAGACATTCATCCCCGAAGAGATCATCAACGCACCCGGCCTGCTGAAAGCAGGACAGGATGTGGAGATTGTTTTCCATGCCGACACCGAGACACCTCTTTCGTGCGAACTGCCTCCCTTCGTAGAACTTGAAGTGGTTTATTCAGAGCCTGGGGTTAAGGGTGACACCGCTACCAACACCCTCAAGCCCGCCACCATGGAAACCGGCGCCATTGTCAACGTGCCCTTGTTTATAGACACGGGTGAAATTATTCGGGTGGATACCCGCGATGGATCTTATTCAGAACGCGTAAAATAAAACCCGCCCATGCAATTAAACCCGCCTCTTAGCCTGCACCAGGTTGCAGGAATGATCGGCGCCAGCTTTGACGGAGAGCCCGGATTCCCGATAAGCGGTATCAATGAGATTCATATGGTTAACGAGGGTGATCTGACTTTTGTAGATCACCCTAAATATTATGAAAAAGCACTGAAATCAAAGGCCTCTGCCATCATCATCAACAAAGAAATGGATCGACCTGACGGAAAGGCACTGATCTTTTCCGACGACCCCTTCCGCGACTTTGTTTCACTAATCAAAAAGTTCAGGCCTTTTGAACCTGCTACAGGGATGATCAGCAGTACAGCCATCATTGGAAAGGGGACCATCATCCAGCCCGGGGTATTTATCGGAAATCATGTGGTCATTGGCAGGAATTGCATAATCCATCCAAACGTCACCATTTACGACCATACAATCATTGGTGACCATGTAATCATTCATTCAGGAGCTGTGATCGGCTCTGATGGTTTGTATTTCAAACGCCGATCCTCCCATTACGACAAGCTGGAATCGGGAGGAAGGGCCCTAATCGAGGATTACGTTGAGATTGGGGCCTGCTGCACCATCGACAGGGGCTCAACAGGCGACACCACCATCGGACAAGGGACAAAATTCGACAACCATATCCACATCGGTCACGACACCATTATTGGCAAGAACTGCCTCTTTGCAGCCCAGGTTGGAGTGGCAGGCTGCGTGATTGTGGAAGATGACGTGATCTTATGGGGTCAGGTCGGCGTGCAGAAAGACCTGACCATAGGGAAGGGTGCTGTAGTATTTGGGCAGTCGGGAATATCAAAATCACTCGAAGGCGGGAAGACCTATTTTGGAAGTCCGGCACAGGAAGCACGCGAAGCCATGAAGCAAATGGCCCTGATCAGAAAACTGCCCGAATTGTTCGAAAAACTATAATGATCCCAATTACCAGAAAACAGAAAACCCAGGAAACCCCGGGTTTTTTATTATTTTGCCTGATGGGTCTGTGGTTTACTCCTCTGAAAAGACATAGGTGGTCTCCTCAAATTCATTGGGATTGTATTTAGAGGGGCATTTCAGCAAGAGGCTGGAGGCGACAAAGGCATCCCCTTCAAAGGCCCCGATGAGAACCACCTGATCCGACTTCTCAAAGTCCTGGGGCTTGGCGCCAAAATAGGTCACCCGGGTTTCCCCGCCCTGATTATCGGTCATAAAAAAAGTCATCATCAGGGTATTGCTGACCACCTTTTCTTCAATGGGTTTGTCCTTGATCAGTTCCCCGATGATGTGGAATTCCCTCCCGGGATGCTTTCGGGCTTCCTCAAAACTGGCATAGGTGTCGGCATTGTATACGGTGCTAATGACAGCCCCGATGGCGATTACAATAAAAACCAGGGCGATGATATGGGTTCTTTTCATAAAGTGCGATTCCTGTGGTGACAAATATTAGCTGCTTTTGGTGGATCCTCTCTGCTGTTCCATCTCACGCAGCTGCTTCTCTGCCTTGTCGAGCCTGCGCTCAAGGTAAAACAGGAAGCCTGCTATGCCCAGCAGGATAATGGATAATACCATCACCACCACGATCATTTTTCCATCTGTAAGGTTCATATCAGTCGTTTTCGTTAAATTCTTCCATATTCATTTTCAGGCGCATAATGCGATAATATACCCTGAACAACCAGAAGGCAAACAATAACCAGCCTGCTATAGCAGGGAAAAACACCTTTCGCATACGGGGATCCAGGTCACCCGTCGACAAGGCAGGATTGCCTTCAACACCCGGATGTATGGAACCCTGGGAGAGGCGGGGCAGGATCATGATAAACACAAAGAACAGCACAAATGCAAAAATGTTGTACACAGCCGCCAGCCTGGCCTTCTTTTCAGGCTCTTCCACCGATCCCCTCAGGACCAGGTAGGCCAGATAAGTGATCATTCCCACTGCGGCACCGTTCAGCTTGGGGTCATTCACCCAAAAACTGCCCCAGGTATTATGGGCCCAAACCATACCTGTAATCAGTCCAAGGGCACCAAAGACCAGCCCCGTCTTAACTGCCGAGACCGCTCTCAGGTCGTCTTCAGGGCGAAAGGAGCGCAAGTACTTAAGGCTATAGATCAACGCCATAAGAAGGATAAACATCATACTGAACCACATCCCCACGTGGAAATAAATATTCCTTACCGTTTCGCGTATCACCGGCAAGCGGGGCACCTCAAACAGCAAGCCCCCTGCAATGACATATAAGAGGATCAGGATCCCAAGCAATTTCCATCCGTATTTTTTCAGAAATCCCATAAGCAGCCTTACTCCTTCCAGATATAGGGAAACAAAACATTAGATAACACCAGGGTGATTACACTCAGCAGGAGGATCACCAAAAGCTTGGGCAATGCTTCAACCACCGTGGCCCCGTGTATGGCATCGGAAGAAACCCGTATCAGCACCAGCAGCAAGGGGAGGATCAGCGGGAAGCTCAGCACGGCCATCAGGGTGAAGTTGTTGCGGGCCTTGGAAGCAATGGCAGATACCATGCTCAGCACTGCCGAAAAGCCCGTAACCCCAAGCAGCATATTCACAAGGAAAAGCCCGATGTTCTTCACGGGATTGCCCATAAAGCCTATAAACACGACCAATCCTGCTATGCCCAGGGCGCTCATCAGCAGGGCATTGTACACAATCTTTGCGTTGATGATGGACTGGGGTTTAACCAGGGTGTAATAATACAACAGTCTGCCGTCGCGCTCCTGAAGAAAGCTTTTCAGCACCGCATTGATGGAGGCAAACATCAGGATGATCCAATACAGGGCATTCCAGGTAGGTACGTCAATTAGCCTGTCAAAGGACAGGTAACAGACAAACACGGTAGACACCAGGTAAAGAAGCACCCCGTTAAAGGCAAATTTCTGCCTCCATTCAAGAGTGATCTCTTTCCTGATCATTTGTTTGACTTCTTGCAGCATAGGCCTGAATCTCTTCAATCAGGCAAAAATAAGCCAATTTACCGAAATCGGGTCTTTGGGCTGCACAAAAAAAACAACCCGGCGGTATTGGTGCCGGGTTGCTCCCAAATCTATGAAAATAGGCTCAACGCTTAAGTAACTTAAGCATTGAGTTTACGTTGGTTCCTCTTAAATTCAGAAGGTACATGCCTTGTGCAATGCCCGACAGGTCCATCTGTACCCTGTCACCTGCATACATGGGGCCTGAATAAACCTGGCGGATCATGCGGCCATTCAGGTCGAACAATAATACTTCCACCTTCTCGCCCAGATTACCCTGGGCTTGCAGCCATACCTGGTCGCCAGCAGGATTTGGATAAAGGCTCAGAGGTAGGTCGGTAATTTCTTCAACCCCTGCAGGACTCAGGTTATACGATTGTATCTCGCTGCAATCGTTTTCATCGCGAATGATCACCGTATAGGTGCCCCTTGGAATATTGGCCAAAAAGGGCGTGGTCGCCCCGGTGTTCCAGGCATAACTCAGCGCTCCTGTACCTCCCATAACCGTGAGGTGAATGCTGCCGTTGCTCTCCCCTGCATCGGGGATAACCAGTTCGGCTTCCACCACAATTTCTTCAGGGTCGTTCACTGTGAAATATTCCTTATAAGCACACTCGTGAAAATCAATTACCTGCACCCAGTATTCGCCTCCTTCCACCTGCTCCATCAGTTCGCCTGTCTGGCCGGTATTCCAGTAGAAGCTGTAGGGAGAAGTCCCACCCAATGGGCTCACGTTGATGGTGGTAGTCTCGCCGAAGCAGAGCACTTGATCGAAGTTGTACTGCAGCCTCAGGTAGTCAGGCTGGGTAAGATCAAACTTCTTTGAGGTAAAGCAACTGCCATCGGAGACGGTGACAATATAAGTCCCCGGACCCAGGTCGGCCACGGTTTGGCCTTCAGGGCCATGAATCCAGGCATATTGTGGGTTCAGCCCCCCTGTTGCCGTAACGGTAATCGCACCATTGGCATCTCCGTGGCAAAGAATCGGGCTTACCACCCCGCTCACCACAGGCGCTCCGGCATCGTTGATAAGGACGGGATACTCAAGAACACAATTCTCAGAAGGGTTCACAATGCTTACATAATACAGTCCTGCAGGGACATTCTCAATGTTTGGCGTGGTCTCCCCTGTCGACCATTCATACACAAGGTTTTCTTCAGGATTCTCAGGTATGATCAGGGCGGTACCCCCGCTCTGCCCGCAGCCGGGTGAGTTGCTGGTAAAGGATGAAACCCTTGGCATCTGTCCTATATTGGTGATGCTGAAAGTCATTTCCGCCTCACAGCCATAGGCATCTACAATCAATACCGTGTATTCGCCTTCCCCGATGTCCTCCAGGCTGGGTGAGGAAGCCCCATTGCTCCAGGAATAATTTATAGGGGCCGTGGCTCCATCCACCTGTAGAAGAATGGATGCATTGTTCAACTCACAGGTCTCAGCCACAACATTACTTTCTATCTCCAGTTCAATTTCTTCAAACTCCAGGTCAAATTCCAGTTCACTTTCGCAACCAGACTGGTCGATGATCATTACATGGTAGGACCCTTCAGCAAGATTCTCTGCAAGGTTTCCTTCCAGTTCAGGGAATTCGAGCCAGGTATAAACAAAAGGCTCACTACCGCCCTCAGGCTGCAAATGTATGCTGCCGTTGTTCGAGACACAGATCGGGTTTTGCACTTGCGCTTCCACCAGCAGGAAATCGTTTTCTTCAATAATGACCTCAACCTGGCCTTCACAGCCGATACTGTCGGTAACGCTGACGAGGTAGGTTCCGGGAAGCAGTCCCGTTGCCGTGGCCCCCTCTCCCCCGGTCTCAACAGGCCATTCAAAGGTATAAGGGGCAAACCCTGCCAGCGGGATTATGGTTGCTTCCCCGTTGGGGGCCCCACAGGCTGAGGCTTGGGCCTCAAAATCCATCTCCAGGTTCAAGGATGCAATGTCCACATAAAGGCTGTCATAACAGCCCGAGGAATCCCAGACCTCTACAAGCACCTGCCCTACGCCCAGCCCCTCTGCAGTTGGTCCGCCCTGGCCGGGATCGGTATTCCAGAGGAAGGTATAAGGTGCAAAGCCGGTGAGGGGAACTACTGTCGCCTGTCCGTCCTCATTGCCACAATAAGCTTCCGTAGTAATAATTTCATAAAAAGGAACGCATTCCGCAAGGTTATTACCCAGGTTGAGGCGTATCATCGGAATCTGCGACTCGGTCTGCCATAAGCCCCCGATATTAGTAAATGCACCCTGGTTGGGCAGACCGCGTGGCACCTCCGAGGATACCACCAGGGGATCGGCTCCCCCTGCATAGTTCACAGCCACCAGATAATCCGCTTCTCCTTCCAGGAGCAAACCTTCACCATCCAGTGAAAGCGTGACCCAGGAGGCTGTTTCGCCGGTCCTGAAGGGAATATCGTCCTGGCTCACCACATAACCATCTGTCTGGGCAAGCAACTGAAATCCTGTCCCTTCTTTTTTATAGACTTGTACATTGAATAAGGCGCCTGCCTGGGTCTCCTCATGAAGGGCTACCGATACCGAGGTTGCGGTGACATCCGAAAGCATTTGGAAAATATTTCCCGTGATGAAAGCCCCGCCTGCTTCTGCGCGTATGCCATCGCCCTGGTATATGCCTCCATCACGAGCATATATGCTGTCGGTAATGAGCACCCGCCCCTCCGAAGTGTTGTTGGCAGGTTCAGTATCTGCCTGGTTCTGTATGGCTTCAAAAGCAATATGGTATTGACCCTTCCCAGGAAAGGTAAATTGGGTAGCCGTTTCCAGGCTTACCGAATGCCCCGAGGCAAGCTGAGGGATCACCTGGCTCTCCCCATGAAATAAATGAATATTGATGCTGGCACTCAGCGATACCCCTGTCTGGGTATTGCCTCCCAGGTTGCGGATCATCCCCCCAAAGGCCACCGCCTGTTGCTGCCCGCCAGGAACCATTGTATAGCCTCCATACGAAATGGCGAAAAGCTCCAAGTCATTGGCCGTATAGGTGTTGATGGAAACGTCATCGATCATCCAGAAATAGTGGCTGGCACCAATCTTGCGAAAACGAATCCACACCTGCTCGTGGCCTGCTGCCACTTCAGAAATATTAACCAACTGGTGAATGGCGTTCTGACTCAGGTTATTGGGCCATACCCCATTCTTTACATCAAAACTTACCCATTGCTCGCCGTCGTTGCTGACCTCCACTAAAAGCTGTGTGCCCTGGAAGCTGCAGCAATACCTGAAAAAATGCTGAAACGACAGCATCACGTGCGGATGGCCGCTCAGGTCAATGGGAGGGCTCTGGATATAAGCATCCGTCAACCCTCCGGGGTTATGCTCACTTGCAAGGTCGCTGTCTAGGATCATAAAACCATTGGAGGCTGAACTGCTGTTTATGCCGGGTACGCCCTGTGAATAACTTCCCTGCGGGCCGCTGTAGGTGTGCACAAAACCCACGTAACCACTCAGGTCAACGCTTTGCCAGCTCCCGGGAAGCCCCCCATCGAAGCCTTCATACCAAATGGCGTCATCCAGCATCTCTTTGGCTTTCAGGTTCTCCTGCGCTTGCTTATTGGTTTTCACAACTACCGGCCTGGGATAAAAAACAGGTTCCGTTGCTTGTACCCCTGAATACCACATAAAAACAAGCAGGGACAATACATAACGGATCTTCAAGATCATCTTTTCCATTACTTCAGTCTTTTTTCTCATAGATTGGATAAAAACAGGATGAGCTCAGGGCTTTGAAAACAACCCGGGAAGAACATCACATTTTCAGGGAATAAAACTATAAAATCTCAAGCCTTTGCCAATCCGTAGATTACTGAATTAATCCTTATCCCTGAAGGGTAGAATTTACCTGTTTTTTAGGCCCATTTCCTGCGTTATGCGAAACAAACAAAAAACGCAGACATGTTTTGCCTGCGTTTTTTGGGTTACATTTTTCCGTTTCAAATTATTCCCCGGCTTCTTCCAGCTTGTTTTTCAGGGCACCAAGCTGATAGCCTGCACGTTCCGAAAATTCCATCAGGGTATGCAAAAGAAAAAGATCAGCCCTCACCAGTCGTGTTCTTTCATCTGCCGAGAGGAACCCGTCAATTTCTTTGCCCTTTGAAAAATATTCAAAAATTGCTGCCGAAAACAACCAGCTCAGCAACTCTTCAAACTTCTCCTTACTGAAATACCAGGCCTCCTCGTAAAGATTCGCCCCGATATACCTCCTCATTTTCAGATCGTCTAGCATTTCTGCGACAAGCTTGAGTTTCTTCTCAAATGCCAGGGGCACCTTTCCGGTTTTTTCTTTTGGCAATAGGCCACCCAGCAATGCATCCCTCAGGTCAAAAACCCCGGAACCATTCGCCAACAGGAGGTCAAGGAGATCCACATCGCGGTCTATTTCCTCCAGGGTCTTTCCGGTACTTCTCAAGACCTTCTGCAAAGGGAAACGAAGCATGAGCGCTTCCTGCAGGGCCTTTTGCTGATCCTCGTTTTCGCTTAGCCTTTTCAGGGCCTCCTTGGCATAAAAAGCCATGATTATCATAGCGCTTTCGCGGAATGGGCCCTGGGCTCCGGGCAATGGCACCTGATCAGCATCTGCGGACCTGCGCGATTGCATCTTATCGGCAAGCACGGCTTCATGATCCTTCACAAAGCGATAGGTCGCCTTCACCCCTTGCAGACTTTCAAAAAATGATTTGGCAGCTTTTTCCTCTCTGGCATCCAGACCGTAATGCGACACCACACGGCTCACAAAATTTCGGTAACGGCTTGTGATGGGTTCCAGGGATGGGTCGTCCTTCATTGGGATCTCCGGATCCTGCAGCGATCCGATAAAAGGATCGATCACATCGGGCAGAAACAAGGGCTCAAATGCAGCATACACCTGCTCTAGCTCCAGCTCCTTGCGTGCCTGCTCAATGCTTGCAACTCCCTGACCTGCAAGGTTGTAATGCAGCCGCTCATAAATACCCGTGACATCAAAAATTTCCCTGAACTCCCAGAAGATCAGGTATTCAAAACCGTTCAGGTGCCAGTGCAGGCCCTGCTCATGAAGCTCACGCCCGCTCTTCAGGTATTCATGACCCGATATGTGCTCCTTCATGGAATAATAGTACCCCTGGCCTCCGTTCAGACCCAGTGCTTCGCCCAATTGTAGCTCCCGGGTCTGGGTGCCATCACCACCCTTTTGAAGCTTGGGGGCTGAATTAATGATCCGGCCAGAGGCTTCTTCATATTTGTTGTTGAACAAAACCAGTGCACGCTCAATTCCAAAACGGTTGGTATAAGCCATAACGTTCTCATTCAGGAAACCTGCGTCATCCTGGAAATCAAAAAAGTTAAAATGCTCCACTTCGCTGAACAGGTAGCGCTTGCTCAGCAAGGGAAATATCTCCCGCTGGTGCTTCTCTACCAGCCATTGCTGCGGCAGCTCATTGTAATAGGCCCGCTGGTATTCCATGCCATATTTCTCGGTATAGCCTTCCACCTGGCCGTGGGCAAACATCGGCAAGCCCGGAAGAGTGCTCATCAGCACACAGACCCCAAAATACTTGTCGCCCGTGCCAAACTGCCTGATGGCCGTCTCCTCATCGGGATTGCTCATAAAGTTCACATACCTTTTCAGGATCTCAGGTTCAAACTCAAGGGTGTTGGTGATCAAGTCGCGGTATTTGTCATTCTCCTCGTTCTTGAGCATATGCATGAAGGCGGAGTTATAAACGCGGTGCATCCCCAGGGTCCGTACAAAATAGCCTTCCATAAACCAGAATGCCTCGGCCAGCAGCAGCGTCTCGGGCATCGTCTCATTCATCCGGTCGACAACCTCACGCCAGAACTCCACCGGGAACAAGGCGTCGAACTGGGCCTGCGACATCGAATGGTCGGCTCTTGACGGGATGTCTCCCCCTGTACCCGGACGGGGATACCACAGCCTGGCAAAGTGTTTCTTCGCTAATGTCATCGCCGCATCGAAGCGGATGATTGAAAACCGCCTGGCCACCTCAAAGATCGTCTGTATCACCGCCTCCCTGACCTCCTGCTTGATCATATCCAGCTGGGCCGTGTCGTTCCAGGGCATGTTCGTCCCGTCGTTGCCATGGTAAATGTATCGCACGTCCCCATTGCGCCGGTCCACCCGCTGAAACACCACGGCCGCATCGGTCTTCGAGAAATACCCGTCATCGATCCGGATCTCAAGGTCAGGATGTTCCGACAGGTTCTCCCCGGTAAACTTATAGGCAGGAAAAGGCGGAACCCGCGACTGGATGAAATAATCCGGGTGTTCGATCACCCATTTAGAATAAATGCCCGTGTGGTTTGGAACCATATCGCTGGCCAGCCGGATGCCCCTGGCCCTGGCCCGCTCATTCAGGTTCTGATAGGCTTCCTCACCCCCCAGGTCGTGGGCTATCCGGTAGTCATATAAGGAATAGGCCGAGGAAACGGCATCGGTAAAGCCCATGATGTGCTTGATGCGCCTTGAGGCATTGCTGCGCTCCCAAATGCCGATCAGCCACAGCCCGTTGAAGTTCCACCGGGCCAATTCATCCAGCTCTTCATCCGGTATCTGGTCCAGCCGCCTGATGTCGCGCTGGTATTTCTTCGAGAGCTGATCGAGCCACACCCAGGTGTTCTTGGCCATCAGCACCACCCGTGGCATCCAGTGCGTATCCTGCGTAAAGGCCTCATGCTCGTCATAGTCTTTGTTGGAGTCACCCACATAGTCATAACCTGACTTCCCCAGGAAAGCCGCTCCTGCACCTTGCTGGCCCTTGTAAAAGGGCACAAAGCTGGGGGTATCTCCTCCCCCGTCCTCCTCCAGGCGCATGTCCTCCTTCATCAGGTCCTTGCCCTTGAGGATGCGTATCACGAAATCGTCCGGCAGGAAAGTCTTCCAACGGCTCATCACATAGTCGAGCTGGGCGTTCAGGTCCTCTGGAGCCACCAGCATGGGCGCTTTCAACAGGGTGATGATATCCTGTTTCTCAGGCCCAAAGGGGGGTTCATGGACAAAGAAACTTTCCAGCCCAGCCATCAGCTCATCCAGAACGGTTTGATTTTTAAGATATTGCCTGTCAAACAAATCCCTGAACCTTAAGGTAGCCGGGTTCATATTAGCAAGCAGGAGCATCAGCAGTTCCTCTATGCCCATACTGCTATGGCTGCGCTCGCCCGTCTGCCCGCTGAGCCATCCCGTGGCAGTCATTTTTCCCCGGTAAACCTCCAGGGGCGGGAATTCAAGCGTGAAATCAAGCAACAGCCGCCGCAGCTTTTCACCGCCCAGGGCTTGGCTTAACCATTCTTCAGTTTTATGAAACACCCTTGGATTGATCTGCTTCTCATATTCCCTCAGCAACAGGTGATACACCTCGTCGAGCAGGCCGGCAGCGTTCAGTTCTCCCGGATAGACGTGCTTCTGAGGCGCACGCCTGGCATTCATCCGGAACACCAGTTGCCGCACCGTCAGAAAATCCGCAAAGATCACCCGCCCATCCGTGGCAAATAGGGCTTCATCCACCTCGTACTTCTGCCGTACCCGCCCTGCTATATGGAATTCAAAAACCGCTGGCTCACGACTTCCCTTGCTTCTGCTCATAATCCTTCTCTTTTCATAAGAATGAAGGATAAAAGTAAGGATTTTTTCAGTCAGCCTTTCAGCCTGAAGGCCAAAAATAGACCTGCACCTCACAAGTCTTTTCAGTCTTGCTTTATTCCCTTGATCAGAAGCATCACTGAAACCACCGAGAAGACAAGGAAAAGGGGGATAATGACAATGGCAGGTCCGGCTGAGGCTCCTCCCATCATAATGGCAATAACCTTGGCCACCAGGGCCGTCATCAGGATCGACAGGAACACCAAATAAACCGGGGCACCCAGAAAGCCCAGGGGCCTCCTTTTCAGGAACAGCCAACCCGACACGAAGGCCAGGGGAAGCAATAGCCCCAGGTCAAAGCCTTGCACGATCAGGGTGGTGAAATGATCGAGCCCCTCGGGGTATATGCTGCCGTCAAGCAGGGGTGGCACCACCACGCTGAGCCACAGCAAAGAAATGCCCAGGGTGTTGACGATAAGGAATATCCCGGCCATTTTCACCGGGGTTTCCTTCTTAAACCTCGTAGGCAGGCGCTCCACCTCAAACGAAAGCAGGCTCTGGACAAAGGCAAAGAAACTCATCCCCAGCAAGGCTGCATAAACCAGGAAAAGTTTACTGTAAGTGCCCATTGCCAGGTAAAAGAGATAGGTCACCAGGAAATAGCCCAGGGTGCCCGTAAGCAAATACAGTCCTTTCAGCGAGCCCTTGCGGGCCTTAAAAAAGGAAAGAAGCAAAAGGGGAATGCCCAGGAAGAGCGTGACAAAGTCCTGTGCAATGCCCTGAGGCGCCAATTCTTCCGACATATGCCGGTAGATCCCCTGCCCGTAGATCATCACCTCCTCCCCGCGAATGCTTGTGTATGTATGGGGCCCCGGACCCGCATCCGATAAAATCCCCGTGAGCGTTGCAATCAACGAAAGCAATACAATTCCTGCAATTAACAAACCATTTGTTTTCACGATTTCAATTTATTCTGGTTGATGTTGTTTTAACCCTGCAAAGATAAATCCCAATGGGGTTTTCAATCAAGTGAAACAGATTATTCTTTCCATTTTTATCCACAAATTCGCATTAATTATGGAACGCGGATGCCAAGGATGAACATCGTTCAACGCTGATTCCCCCGGATTTTTTTTTGGAACAGTAGAGTAGAGCGGCAGGGATGATTCACCCCTGCCTGCCCCCTCTTCAAACCGTACGTGCAGTTTTCCCGCATACGGCTTTCCCATAGACTTCTTCATTGGCTTTCACAGGAAGTCTTGCAAAGG
>JAAYLH010000085.1 GCA_012521995.1 Bacteroidales bacterium
AGGGCATCTTCCATTACCTGCCTGAACAGCAGCTCCTTGCTTTGAAAATAATAGTGCAGCAAGGCTTTATTCACCCCTGCATCATCGGCGATCTGCTGCATGCGTGCGCCCGAATAGCCCTTATAGACAAAATTCTTCGCGGCAGCATCCATAATGCGCTGCTCTGCTCCTTGCTTATTTTCTTCCATCATACTCAGGTTTAAGGTTCAAGGTTCCTGGTTCAAGGTTTAAGGTTCCTGGTTCAAAGTTCAAGCTTGCCTGCCGGCAGGCAGGGTTTCAGGCACTTCGTTATTCATTATTCCTTGTTCGATATTCTGAAATCAATTGGTTGTGAATTTCAGACAAGATACTGATTTTCAATGTGCTATTTGTGAAAGAAAAACCCAATCCACAAATTCACCCCAATTTTAAGTCAATGAACACAAATAAGGTTAAGGTTAAGGTTAAGGTTGAGCCACAGGACCTTATCTGCGTAATCCGTCAAAATCTGTGTAATCCACTCATCACCACATTAGGACATTCTCTTCGCTTTTCCAAATTTACGGGAAAATCCATCCATAACCAAAATTTTCACCATTTAGTTAATCCCCTTATGAAAAACATTCAAACAAATGGCATTCTTGTTTGTTATTTGAATAAAACAAAACCCAAAGCCATGCACAAACCAGCCCTAACCGATAAGAACATCCACCCCCTGCTGAAAAACCGCTGGAGTCCCCGTTCCTTTGATTCGCGCCCTGTGGAGGCCGATAAGCTGCAGCGCATTTTTGAGGCGGCGCGCTGGGCGCCCAGCAGCTTCAACGAGCAGCCCTGGCGCTTTATGCTGGGCATCAAGGGCGATGAGACCTGGGATAAGATCTATGACAGCCTGCTGGAATGGAACCGGCAATGGGCCGTGACGGCACCCGTGCTGGTGATGGCCATTGGCAGCACCCATTACGACAAGACCGGCAAAGAAAGCGACATCTATAAGTATGATGTGGGACAAGCCATTGCCCACCTTACTTTCCAGGTGATGGAGGAAGGGCTGATGATGCACCAGATGGGTGGTTTTTCGAAAAAGAAGGCCATCGCCCATTTCGACATCCCTGAGCAGTACCATCCCCTCACGGTTTCCGCCATGGGATACCAGGCTGATCCCGAACTTTTGCCTGAGGAGTTTGCCAAAATGGAATACAACGAACGCCGCCGCAATGCATTGAATGAGCAGGTGTTTTCGGGTCGATTCGGGCAGGCTGCCCCCGTGGTGGAATAACACGGGCAAAGCCGGAGGACTGTTTCCATATTTTCACCGAATATTCCCCCTGATTTTTTGTATATTTGGGTCAGTCTATTTTGGGCTGAACAACGGATATCTGTCTGCCAATGGTTTTGCGCCGTTTCTTACTGATGCTTTGCCTGCTGGGCCTGCTGGCAGGCAACCTCCGTGCGCAGGCGCCAAAGTACAGCAATGAGTTTCTGAGTATAGGCGTAGGCGCGCGAGCCCTGGGCCTTTCCAATGCCTTCACCGCCCTGGCCAACGATGCCACGGCAGGCTACTGGAACCCGGCAGGCCTGACCCGCATTCAGTCGAACCTGCAGCTCTCGCTGATGCACACCCAGTATTTTGCAGGTATTGCGCGCTACGACTATGGCTCACTGGCTTTCCGTTCAGGCGATAACAACCATTTTGCCCTCTCCTACATCCGCTTCGGAGTGGATGACATCCCCGACACCTCTGAGCTCATTGACCCGGAGGGCAACATCAATTACGACCGCATCCGCTCCTTCTCTGCCTCCGATAATGCAGTGTTCTTTTCTTATGCCCGGCTGTTTCCCTCTGTTGAAAACCTGCGCATAGGTGCCAACGCCAAGATCATCCGCCGCACGGCAGGCTCCTTTGCAGGGGCCTGGGGCTTTGGACTCGACATTGGTCTGCAGTACCAGTGGAAGGCCTGGCATTTTGCCGCTGTAGGGCGCGACATCACTTCCACCTTCAATGCCTGGAGCTATGACTTCAGCGAGGAGATGCGCGAGGTGTTTACCCTTACGGGTAATGAGATCCCCAAGAGCAGCCTGGAAGTCACCCTGCCCCGGGTAGTCCTGGGGGCAGCAAGGCAGTTTTATTTCAGGGAAGACTTTGGCTTGCAGGCCTCACTGGATATGGTCATCACTACCGACGGTCGTCGCAACGTATTGATCAAGGGCGACCCCTTCAGCCTGGACCCCAGCCTGGGACTGGAGTTCTCGTACAAGAACCTGGTGTTCCTGCGCACAGGACTTGGAAGCTACCAGCGTTACACCCACGAGGATGAGTCCTATGGCGGGGGGATGCAGCTCAACATGGGGCTGGGCATCAACCTGGGCGAGAGGCTGAGTATCGACTATGCCCTTACCGATGTGGGCGACCAGAGTGTTGCCCTGTATTCAAACATCTTTTCCCTGCGGTTCAACATCGACCGCCGCGAAAGAACAGAACCCCAAGAATAAAGGCTGACGACATTGAAAAAGACCCTGATCCATATCGTTTTTCTCTTTGCAGCCCTGCTGAGCCGGGCGCAGACCCCCTTTGGCAATGAATGGATCAATTACAACCAGCAGTATTACACAATCAAGGTGCACGAGCAGGGCCTGTACCGCATCGGCTACAGCACCCTGCTGGAAGCGGGGGTACCGCTTGGCAGCTTTGACCCCCGCAGTTTCCAGGTGTTCCACCGCGGGGAGGAACAGCCCATCATCGTCCGGAATGAGCAAAGCGGACTGTTCCAGCCGGGTGACTACATCCTGTTCTATGGCGAACGCAACGACGGGCAACTGGACGAGGAGCTTTACAAGGGCGCTCCCTTTCA
>JAAYLH010000086.1 GCA_012521995.1 Bacteroidales bacterium
CCACTACGGCAACCTTCACCATTGTCGATACCACAGCCCCTGTCTTCACCACAATTCCTGAAGACCTGACCGTGGAATGCGACGGAGAAGGCAATACCAATGAATTGAATGCCTGGCTGGCTGAGGTCACTGCTGAGGATGGTTGTGGGGGAGTTACAATCACAAATGACTTCACTGCATTGAGCGATGAATGCGGTGCTACGGGTTCGGCTACAGTCACCTGGACAGCTACCGACGACTGCGGCAATACCACTACCACGACGGCAACCTTCACCATTGTTGATACCACAGCCCCAATTATTTCCTGCCCCAATTCGCCCATCGTGGTAATCATCAGCGCAGGAGAGACAGGATATGTTGCCTCAAACGGTGAATTTGACCACCTTGGGATTAGCGACATTTGTGGTGAAGTCACGGCCACCCATAACCTGGATCATAGCAGTGAAAACACCCTGGATGGGTATGTCTTCCCGCTGGGTGACACTGAAGTAATCTGGACCGTTACCGATGATTGTGGAAACATCGCCGAATGTTCGTTCATTGTTACCATATATGCACCCTCCCTGCTGGTGACCAAAACCGCTGATCCTCAGACCTACAGCAATGTGGGTGAGGAAATCAGCTATACCATCACCCTTACAAACAATGGCAACGCAACCCTTACCGATGTTGTAGTCACTGACCCGCTTACAGGCCTCGATTTCACCATAGAAACCCTGCTGCCTGGCGAAACAGCCACTTTCTACGAAACCTATATTATCACCTATGAAGATCTTTATAATGGAAGTGTGGAAAACATTGCATTTGCTGCAGGCTTTGATCCTGAAGGCAATGAGGTGGCTCAAAGCGACAGCGAGATCATCTATGTGGTGCTCGATGAATTGCAGATCACCTTGGTAAGCCAAACCAATGTATTGTGCTTTGGCGATGAAACAGGTGCCGCTGAAGTTCAGGTGACCGGAGGACTTTATCCTTATACTATTATCTGGTACACCGATCCGGAACAAACGGGTACGGAGGCTACAAATCTCCCTGCTGGAACCTATGTCGTGATCGTCACCGATGCCTTGGGCAATACAGCTCAACTTACCGTGACCATTACTCAGCCTGATGCCCCCCTGAACATCACCTACCAGCTCACCAATGTCCTTTGTAATGGAGCCGCAACAGGTGCTGTGGATGTAGAGATATTTGGCGGAACCCAGCCTTACACTTTCCAGTGGAGCAATGGGGCCACCACAGCAAGTATTAACGATTTGTTGGCAGGCAGCTATTCCTTACTAATCGAAGATGCCAACGGTTGCATCCTTGAGCTTGAAGTTGAGATTACTCAGCCTGATGCCCTGAACATCAGCAACATCAACATTGTGGGCGTGCTTTGCATGGAAGACCAGGAAGGCTCCATCATGTTCACCGTGAACGGAGGTGTGCCTCCTTACACCTACTTCTGGAGCAATGAAGCTACCTCTGCAGGACTGGTTAATGTTGCAGGCGGTGATTACTCGGTTGAGATTACCGATGCCAACGGTTGTGTGCTCAGTTATGATTTCTTTATTCCCTACCAGGAGGAAGACTGCGAACTCAGGTTCCCGCAAGGCGTTACGCCTAATGCCGACGGATTCAACGACTACTGGGTAATCAATGGTCTGATCCGCTTCCCCAACAACAAGTTAAGAATCTTTAACCGCTGGGGAACCATCGTCTACGAGGCATACCCCTATAAAAACGACTGGGATGGACGACCCAACAGGGGAAGACCTGCTGATGGCCCTGATGGCATCTTGCCCTCAGGAACCTACTTCTATGTCATTGAACTGGAACCCGGAATGGATCCCATTTCAGGATATATTTACCTGGTAAAATAATTTTCACGACCATTTTATCTCTGGATAGAGAATAACATAAAACCCACTTAAAATGAAAAAGATATTTGGAATACTCCTTTTGCTGGCGCTTCTCCTCGGCGAGAAAGCCTTTGCGCAGCAAGTTCCCATGTACGGCCAGTATATCTTTAACAACTCGGTTATCAACCCGGCACAGGCAGGGGTTCGTGACAAAAACCAGGGGGGAATCCTGGGACGGTATCAGTGGGTAGGGGTCGATGGGGCACCAACGACCCACACCGCTTTCTTTAACCTCAGACTGCCTGCCAATCTGGGGTTGGCCGTTGGAATGTACCAGGATAATATTGGACCCGTCAGGGACTTCACCCTTCAAACCGACTTGGCTTATCACGCCCAGATCTCTGAAAAATGGTACCTCTCAGGCGGACTACGCTTGCTTACCTCCAGCATCCATGTTAACCTGCTGGAACTTGAAAACGTGGACCACAACGATCCCTTTTTCAACCAAAATCTATCCTCCGGGCTCCATTTCAATGTTGGAGCAGGCCTTTTGGCTTTTTCGGAGAATACTTTCTTTGGGCTTTCCTTACCAAAAGCCCAGAGAAAAGGGTTTGGAGATAAGAACCGCGAGGTCAATACGGTTTCCAGGCACCTCTTTGTCTATGGTGGGCACACCTTCGACTTGTCCGAAAACTTTGTCCTCACCCCAAGCGCCTTGTTTAAAACCTCCGAGCGGGCACCTTCCCAAATTGACCTGAATGCCGTTTTTGGATATAAGGAAATATTCGACTTCGGGCCCATGATGCGCTCCAACTTTACCGAAAGCTGGATGGATGCCGTTGGGTTCCTGGTTGGATTACACATTTCAGAAAACTGGTATTTTGGCTATATGTTCGAGTACCCTACCAACGACATGAACTTGGCAACCCGTCAGACACACGAGGTTTCTCTTCGGTATCTTTGGGGGGCGAAAAGAAAGATCCATATCCGTTCACCAAGGTACTTCCTGTAATCATTCCGATTTATGGAAAAACACCTTTATTGCATGAAAAAATAAAATTGATTTCCAGTTATTGCAATCCATAATGAGCACCCGGTTGATTCATCCACTTTAAGCTCGTAACGAAAAAACAAACCGTATGAAATCCATCTGCCAAAAATTTTCATTCTTCCTTTTCCTTGTCCTGGGCCTGACCTTACTTTCAAGCGGTCAAACCACCCTGCTGCCCGAAGAACTTATTGGAAAAGATCTTTCCCGAGCCCAGAAAAGCCTTAGGGAAGCCATTGAAGCCGGGCAGGACAGCCTTGTGATAGACCTTGCAGAGGTTTACTTTTACGATGGCAAATACGAGGAGGCCTTAAAAGAGTATCAACGGGCTGACATACTGGGCCTGGTAACAACCCCAGAGCAGAAACGCAACTACACCCACGTTGCAAGAATGCAGAACGTCATTTCTCCTTACGACATCCCTACAGGCTACTTCAACAAAAGCTGGGCGTTTGAGGCGGAACTAGAAGCCTTCTGCGGAAATTCTGCCAATGAAGACTTTGCACCCTTTAAATGGAAAAACCTTCTTTTTATCACCTCCTCACGAAATGAATCACGCCGCATCTATGAGTTTACAAGCAAACCCTTTTTGGATGTTTTTGCCTTTTCCGGGGATTGCGACCTTGAGGTCCTGCCTTCATTTCTGCCCCGTAACCTGAATACACGCTGGCACGACGGCCCAATTGCCATTGCCGCCGACACCAGCCTTATAGTCATTACCAGAAATTATGACAAACCCAACGAAAATGGATTCCATAACCTGTACATGGAATATTTTGTAAGGGAAAACGGGAATTGGCAAAAAGCCAAAAAATTCCCCTTTGCCAACGCGGACTTTTCCGTTCAGCATCCTTTCTTCCACGACGCAGAAAACACCCTGTATTTCGCCTCCAATTTCCGCGGCGGACATGGGGGCTTCGACCTGTATAAGTCAAAATGGAATGGCAATGAATGGGAAAATCCGGTAAACCTCGGGCCTGAAATCAACTCCCGTTATGACGAGGTCTTCCCTTCTTTTACCCCTAAGGGCGAGCTGATCTTTTCCACCAACCATATCGAAACCCAGGGAGGACTTGACCTGGTGCTCTTCAGCGATGGAATGAGAACCCTGTTCCCCGCTCCTTTTAATACGCCATATGATGACTTTTCAATTACCTATGAAAATGAGCGTTCAGGGTATATCGCCTCAAATCGAACGGGGGGAACTTTCGGCGACAATGTATACGCATTCTCCATTCCTGAACCCGCCCCTGTGGAATACTTTTTCTTAGCCAAGGTGGTGGAAAAAGAAACCAAAGAACCCCTGGAAGGAGCCCTGGTGGCTTTCTCCTCCTTTGACAGCGGCATCTCAGGCAGTATGATCACCGACGAAAACGGACTAGCCAATCTCTTCCAGAGCGTTGCAGCAGTTCCTGAATTCCAGTTCGAGGTGTCAAAAACCGGGTTCCAGACCCTGGAAATAACCACCAACCAGTTTGACCTTTCAGGCCCTAATTATGCCATCACCTTTGAACTGGAAAAGATAACCGAACCAGTCATAGTGGAAGCACCTACCCCAAGCTCAGGAACCTTTGTCCTCTATTTTGAGAACGACCTGCCTGCCACGGCATCAGGAGGTTTGACAAAGACAGCCCGTTATGATCTGACCCACGAGAACTTCCTGAAAGCACGCACTACTTATGTTAGAGAGACGGTGAGCACCCAAAGTGAGCTTCAGGATTTCTTTTATGAAGTGGAGCAAGGAATGCTTGAGTTGGAAGCCTTTGCAGGGTTCCTCCTGGATGAGCTTCGAAAAGGGGAAGAGGTGCTCATTGATTTGGCCGCCTATGCCAGCCCCCTGGCAACCAGCCAATATAATGCCCGCCTTTCTGAACGTAGGAATGCATCCGTAAAGAACTTCCTCCTGGGATGGGAAAACGGAGTACTCGAAGCCTATCTCACTTCCGGCAACCTCCGTTTTGTTGACAAGGCCTATGGTGACAGCCAGGCCCCTGCAGGAATCTCTGACAGTCCTTCCAACCGCCGCGAATCAGTTTACAGTGTGAGAGCTGCAAGAGAACGTCGGGTAGTCTTGTTCTGGAAGAAAATCACCGATAACACAGGGGCCAAACTAGAAGTAGAATCTATGAATCCCTTCGAATTTTTCATTGTAGTAGGCAGTTTCAAAAACAAAAACCTTGCCGAAAAAAACCTGAATATGGTATCACGCCAGCAAGCCGCAAATCCCGGAATCCTGGAGATTCATGAAAGGGGCCTCTTCCGGGTATATTTTAACGCCTACAAACAACTGGAGATGGCCCAAAAAGACCTTTCAGCCGTGCAGCAAACCATTGCACCCGACGCTTGGATCGTAAGCCTTTAAAGGTAATATCAAAAAAAATCGGGGGCTGCAGCCATTTGCAGCCCCCGTTATTTTTTAGTTTTAAAAAGATTAGTCCTGTCCCGGGACCAGGAATTTATCTCCGGTAACCTCTATAATGAGCCTTAGCCACCATTCAGGATATTGGGGATGTTCCACTATTGGGTAGCGGCCATATCGATTGGTAAGGAATTCACCGTTTTCCTCGCGCTTGAGGTTGCCATCCAGATGTTTCACCATCAGGAAGCGGAACAACTCCTCCCAGCGCTGCACCGTATACTCGGCTGAACTCACCGAGTATTCAGTAACAAAGGCTTTGGCAAGCTCAGTATCCTTCTCAAACAAAACTTTTGCAGTCTGATCAATGGCAGGTACCATGGAAAAAAAACGGTCTTCAAGTTCTTGCTGTGCCTTAAGCACGTCGGGCATGATCATGCTATAACGAAGGTAGGCGAAGTGAGCCACCTTGTTGAACACCCAGAAGGCGGCATCTTCCGAATATTCAAGGATATTGCCATTGCCTTCAGCATAGCTTTGCGGGGCGCGCTGCATACCTGAATACATGGGCACATAAACCGTTGAATTGGCATCATCGACCCCAAACCACAAAATGCCGCCTACTGGATCGGGATAGTCTTTGCGAAGCTGAGCAATATAGGAAAAGGCGGTTTGCTGAGTGGCCGTTGTGCGCTCGTGGAAGTACTTCTTGCCGTCAATTTCCCAGTTCATGGGTCGCCAACGGTAGGGCAATCCCCAGGGGCCGGCCCCGATGTCACCGCTCATGTCAAAGTCGGTACCCTCCAGGTGATCGCGTTTAAAACTGATCAAGTCCTGCACCGAAAGCTTGCGCTCAGGCTTAATATAAAGCGGCATACGTTCTTCGGTGGTATAGCCCATAGCATAATCCATAAAAGGCTCCATATCGCTGTTGACTTCCTTAAACATGCTCCAAACCCTGGCCTCACAAAACCTCATGGCCCCAAAATCAAGGGGAGCATAGGTATCAGAAAAGCTAAAAGAGGCATCAGGGCCATTGTAATACCCTTTGCGGCGGGCATAGCTGACCACATCGTGGGCATAGACCGTTTCGATTCCGGGCTCGTTGATCAGGTGCAGGTTCTTACTGCTGATGGAAGTCTTCATATCCTCGCGATCAAATTGCATGATGCGGGCGTGGTTGGCGTGGGCCGAAATGTACCCGTCGGGAATGCGGATGGCGACCCATAAAGCCCCCTTATCGGCATTAAAATATTCGCCATTGCTTCGGTCGTATTGCCAGTCCGTTCCCTTGCCAACGATTTCCATGATCCACACTTCTTTGGGGTCGGCAATGGAAAATGATTCACCCCCGCCATAATAGCCGTATTCCTCAACCAGTTCAGCGATCACGCGGATGGCTTCCCGTGCGGTAGCCGAACGCTGCATCGACATAAACATCAGACTGCCATAATCAATACCCCCTGTGGTATCGTTCAATTCTGGCCTCCCACCAAAGGTGGTTTCACCAATGGCTACTTGCTTTTCATTCATAAAACCAATCACAGTGTAAAGGTAAGGCGGATTGGGTATCTTTGCCAGGGGCTTATGGGTGCCCCTGTAATAGGCCTGGTAATAAGATCCCTCAGGCTGCGGGCCTCCGGGGAGATAATACAGCTCACCATATCGAATGTGTGAGTCAGCGGCATAGCTGATCATGGATGACCCATCCACCGAGGCGCCGGGCGTCACCAGGTAACTCGTGCAGGCCAGGCCGGCAAGGCTGATCATGCTAAATAAGGACAAAAACAGGATACGAATAGAATGTTTCATTGTTTTTATTATTGATGAGTTATTTTTCAGGAGCGCAAATATAACCAAAAAATTTACAAAGCTTTATTAATCAGGTTGTATTGAAATACTTATACTTGCTAAATACATGGTTTAACAAGAAGAAACTGCAACCTTCAAAAGGCTTTTTTTATATTGAATTATGTAAACAATTAGGATGTTGGGTTGTTTAAGTTGCATCAATAAAGTACTCGCAGCCAAGATGATCATTCGCAAAGGCATATACCGAAACATACTGTGGATCCTTATCCCGATGGTGCTTGCGCTGTACTACAACCAGGCTGCCAACCGACACCAGCATTTGCTCAAAAACGGTATGGTAGTCGAACATGCCCACCCCTATCATTCCGAAAAGGTACCGGGAACTCCCTATCAGAACCACCACCACACGGGCTTCGAATACCTGGATCTTGCCCAGATTAACTTCCTGGCAACACTCTTAGTGGTGGCTGCTGCCCTCATTGTCTTAGTACCAATGAGGATCCTGCCTGCCTCAATATTACCTTCGTCCTTTTTCGTTGAGCAAAACCGCGGCTCAGGGCGTCAGCTCAGGGCACCCCCTGCCCTTCGCTCAACCAAAGGCCAATAACAGGCCAGATCATATCCTTCCTTTAAATTATTAATGAAGCCCTGAATTCCCATTTAGGGGAGTTCCGGCAATATCAAAGTATTGACCAAATATTCATAACTCAATCTCATGAGAAAACAACTCATTTTTTATTTTCTGCTCCTTTTCATTACAATCAACACCTTACAAGCCAATCCCTCAGAGTCACGCCCTGTAACCGATGCCAATATTTTCGGGCACGTGATTGATGCCGGAACGGGCGAACACATTCCGTTCATCAACCTGCTGATCGAAGGTACCCGCATCGGAACCATTACCGATGTCTCGGGGCATTACATCCTGACCAACCTGCCTGTGGGTGAGCACGTCCTGATTGTCCAGGGCATGGGCTTTGAAACAACCAGGGTGTCTTTTACTGCAGTTGCCCAACAAACCCTTGAAATAGACCTTGAGGTGCAACCCATTCACATTGCCCTCAACGAGATTATCATCACGGCCTCACCCACTGCAAGCGGCTTTCGTTATCAACCCGACAAGCGTTTCACGGGCGAGGATCTTCAGCGTCGCAGCGAAGCCAGTTTTGGCGAGATGCTCAACGGCGAATCGGGCGTATCGATGCGAAGCATGGGCTCGGCACCTGCCCGCCCGGTGATCCGTGGCCTCGATGGCGACCGCATACTCGTTCTGCAGAATGGTGAGCGTATGGGTGACATCTCCGAGACTTCTGCCGACCATTCCATTGCCCTCGACCCTCTGGCTGCAAGCCGGGTTGAAGTCGTCAGGGGACCTGCCAGTCTGCTGTATGGCTCCAGCGCACTGGGTGGCGTCATCAACCTGATGACCACCGACATCCCCGATGATGCCGACACCGGGACCTCCGGCATACTTTCCTTTCAAGGCGCCACGGTAAACACCATGGGGGCAGGATTCGGCCGAATCACCCACAGCAATGACCCCTGGGCCGCTTCTGCACGATTCTCCTACCGCCAGGCAGGAAACATCAACACCCCTGAAGGAGCCATCCCTGGAACAGAAATGAAGAATTATGATGGATCGCTTGGCCTTGGCTTCCATAAGGGACAGAACAGGGGAGGGCTCAGCTTCTCAATGGCAGGGCAGCATTACGGCTTGCCCGGACACAGCTTTCATCTTGATGAAAAAGTAGAAATTGCTATGCAAAGGCAAACCCTCCAGGGCAGGTGGAATTACCAGCGTGAGGGGCTCTTCGACAAGGGACAGGTCCGATTCAATGCCTCCCGTATGCTTCAGGACGAGCTGGAGCTTTCTGAACCGGCCGGCATCTCCGTGGAAACCATTGGGCTATCGTTCAGGAAGCACACCTTCAGCAGCACAGCAACCCTGCAACATAAGCCCCACAGCATATTTGCCCGCGGAGCCATGGGTATGAGCCTGTACGCCCACGACCTGGATGTCAGCGGCATGGAAGCCTTTACTCCCGGCGAACGCCGCCTGGCCATGGGCTTATTTACATTCCAGGAAATCCCCCTCAGCGACATTTTCCGCCTCCAGGCCGGTATCCGTTTCGACCTCCAGCATACCAGCGCCAGGGCCAATGAAATCTTTTCACAAGTTGGCGAGGCCCGCAATGCTATCAACTATTCAGGATCCTTTGGGGTGAACCATCGCCCTTTGCCGAACTGGGAGATCGGTGGACAGTTTGCCCGCTCACACCGTAATCCCAACATACAAGAGCTTTTTGCACAAGGGGTTCACCTGGGCGCAGGAGTCTATGAGGTTGGCAACACCGCCCTGAAGGACGAGATCGGAAACGGTGGTGACTTCTTCATCCGATATGGCGGAGGCAGGATTGAAATGGAACTGGCCACTTTCGTGAATCATTTTTACAACTTTATCATTTTTCAGCCCACCGGAGAAACTGATCAGGAAAGTGGTTTTCCCATCTTTGCCTATGAAGGAGATGAAGCACGCCTGATAGGAGGGGAATTCTCACTGGGCTACAATCCCATTGAGGCCCTGCAGCTGGGGTTGGGGCTCGACTATGTCATGGGGCGGCGAATTGGCAATGGCAAGGAAAACCTCCCCTTTATTCCACCCCTGCGGTTCAGGACCACTGTGGAATATGACCTGGGTTGGGGATGGCTTGGCGGAAAGTTCCAGGCTACAACCACACAAAACAAGGTAGCTCCCGAGGAGTTGCCCACCGAGGGGTATACCCTGGTCGGACTTACTGCCGGGGTTCGCCTCTCGAAGGCAGGTCACCACGTCATCATCCTCCGTGCCGATAACCTGTTGAATACCAAGTACCGCGACCACCTATCACGCATGGAGGACCGAAACTTCCTGATGCCGGGAAGAAATATTAACCTCGCCTATCGCTGGTTTTTTTAGACTTTGGCACGGCATTTGTTAATATAAGGGTAGAAAACTTAATACCCCCCTATATATTTCTCTTCATGTTGTTTTGGTTTGTTTGCAAAGCCCGGTTCATCCGGGCTTTTGTATTTTTTACCCCGCCCTGATGATTGTTAATTATCTTTGTAAAAATCAAACACAATGCCGACATCCCCAAAAAAACTGTTCCTGCTCGACGCCATGGCCCTCATTTACAGGGCCTATTACGCTTTCAGCAAGAATCCCAGGATTAACTCAAAAGGAATGAACACCTCAGCCGTTCTGGGCTTTGCCAACACACTCACCGAGGTGCTCAAAAAGGAAAACCCCACCCATATCGCCGTAGCCTTCGACTCCAAGGCACCGACCGTTCGTCATGCCGAATTTGCTGCCTACAAGGCCCAACGCCTCGAAGTGCCCGAAGACATCATTGCCTCTCTGCCCTTCATCCGTCAACTGGTGGAAGGTTTCAACATCCCTGTGATTACCCTCGATGGCTATGAGGCCGACGACATCATCGGCACCCTGGCAAAAAAGGCCGAGCAGGAAGGCTTCCTTGTGTATATGATGACTCCCGACAAGGACTTCGGACAACTGGTGTCGGAAAATATCTATATGTATAAACCCGCCCGTATGGGCAATGGCGCCGAGATATGGGGGCCGAGAGAAGTGTGTGAGAAATACGGCATCGAACGCCCCGAACAGGTAATAGACCTGCTGGGGCTCTGGGGCGATGCCTCCGACAACATTCCCGGTGTGCCCGGCATAGGCGAGAAAAAAGCTAAAAACCTGATCCGCGAATTTGACTCCGTAGAAAACCTATTGAAAAACCTCGACCAGGTGAAGGAAAAAAGGAGTAAGGAAAGCCTCCAAGAATACGCCGAACAAGCGCTGCTCTCAAAAAAACTGGCTACAATCATCCTTGATGTGCCTGTAGCATTCGATGTTGAAGCCCTCCGCGTCAAGGATCCAAATCCCAAGGCCCTGCTCCCCCTGTTCGAAGAACTCGAGTTTCGCACCTATGCCAAGCGCCTGTTCTCAGACACCGAGCTGATCCCCGAGGAAAAGGCACGGCAAGCCGTGGCCCAGACAGGACAAATGGATCTTTTTGGCGGCACAGGCCTGTTTGACGATGAGGCTTCCACCGAAGAAAAACTGGAGAACCTCATGAAGGAAAAGGATTACCGCCTTCTTAAGGAAGGAAAACCCCTGGATGACTTGCTGGAACAGATACGCAAGGAAAAACATTTCTGCTTTGACACCGAAACCACAGGCCTCGACATCATTGAGGCACAACTGACGGGCATTGCCTTTTGCCTGAAGCCGGGACATGCATTATACCTGCCTTTCCCCGAGGATCAGGACAAGGCACGGGTTCTTGCGGGCAAGCTGAAGGCGGTCTTTGAAGACCAAGGAATTGAAAAAACAGGCCAGAACCTCAAGTTCGACATTGCGGTGTTGCACAACTACAACATCCTGACCCAAGGAAAGCTGTTCGACACCATGCTGGCCCATTACCTCTTGCAGCCCGATATGCGTCACAACATGGACTTGCTGGCGCAGAGTTACCTGAACTACACCCCGGTAAACATCGAAGCCCTCATAGGCCCCAAAGGCAAGGGGCAACTGAACATGCGTGAGGTGCCCATCGAAAAGGTCACTGCATACGCCTGCGAGGATGCCGACATCACGCTGCGGTTGCGTAAAGTGTTCGAACCCATGCTGAATGAACACCAGCTGCTCGAGCTCTTCCATACGGTGGAAACACCCCTGATCCCCGTGCTGGCCGAGATGGAGCGCCACGGGGTCAGCATCAACGAAAAAGCCCTTGCCGATTACTCAAAGGTGCTCGAAAAAAGAATCACCGAGGTAGAACAGGAGATCTACGAGCTTGCAGGCGTGCGCTTTAACATCGGCTCACCCAAACAACTGGGCGAGATTCTTTTTGTGCGGCTGAAGGTGTCGGAAACGGCCAAAAAGACAAAGACCAAACAATACAGCACCTCGGAAGACGTGCTTTCGAAACTGGCCGACAAGCATCCCATCATCCGCAAGATCCTCGATTACCGCTCGCTGACCAAACTCAAATCAACTTATGTGGACACCCTTCCCAAGCTTATCAACCCCAAGACGGGCCGCATCCACACCTCTTACAACCAGGCTGTGGCTGCCACGGGCCGCTTGTCGTCAAACAACCCCAACCTGCAGAACATCCCCATCCGCACCGAAGAAGGCCGCCTGATCAGAGAAGCCTTTGTGCCTGTCAACAAGGAATATACCTTGCTGGCTGCCGACTACAGCCAGATCGAACTGCGCATCATTGCCTCCCTCAGCAAGGACGAAGCCATGATGGAAGCATTCCACAAGAACCTCGACATCCACACGGCCACTGCCGCCAGGGTTTACGAACTGGAAATCAATGAGGTGACCCGCGAGATGCGGCGCAACGCCAAAACCGTAAACTTCGGGATCATTTATGGGATTTCTGCCTTCGGCCTTGCCGACCGCCTGAATATCCCCAGGCAGGAAGCCGCCCAGATTATTGACCAGTATTTTGAGAAGTACCCCGGCATCAAACGCTATATGAACGAGACCATCGAGTTTGCACAAACCCACGAATACGTTGCTACCATTATGGGGCGCCGCCGCTACATCAAGGACATCAACAGCGGCAACGCCATGCAGCGGGGCTTCGCCGAGCGCAACGCCATCAACGCCCCCGTGCAGGGCTCGGCTGCAGATATGATTAAACTGGCCATGATCGATATTCAACACGAAATGAAGGAGAAAAAAATGAAGTCGCGAATGCTCATGCAGGTGCATGACGAACTGGTCTTTGAGGTCCATCTTGACGAGGTGGATGCCATGAAAGCCCTGGTGGAATCCGGGATGAAAAACGCCATGAAACTTGAAGTGCCTGTGGTGGTCGAGATGAACACAGGCAGGAACTGGCTCGAAGCCCACTAAGCCTTTCCCTGTCTTCAGCACTGACCAACCGGTTCATCCTTCATAAAGGCCGCCTCCGCATAAAGAGGCGGCCTTTCATTTTTTTAATAATTGATTTTCAGCCAGATATGTATTTCGAATAACCTGAATGGAGAAGGCAATCCATAGAACTCGTTGGAGAAAAATAAGGTCTCTCCCAAAAAAATAATAAAAAAACCAAAAACGACTCAAAACCCTGTCCGGGTTCTTTCATTTCCATAGTTAAGACGTAGTTAAAACGTAGTTAAAACGTAGTTAAGACGTAGTTAAGACGTGCGTACACGTCTTAACTACGTCTTAAATTCGTTTATACTACGTTTCAAATACGATTCATGTTTGAATATGAATCATCTCTCCTTTAGTTTTGAGACGGCTCAAGAAAGCCGGTTGCAGATTTTTCAGTAAGCGGGGTCAAAAAAACAAACTGGGGGCCCTGCCGCTATGACAGCAGGTCCCCCAGGTTATATTTTAATTTCCGGCCCCTGTTGGCAAGCAGGGCTTGATTCAGGGATGACGGGGTTTAACTTCCTACGGCATTTTTATAATGCTCAAAGCGCTCAAGGACCTCATAGACATACTGGTAGGTCTCTTCGCCCCTTGCGAAGCCGAATCGCACCACGTCGTCCTGGTAATATTTGGGCTTGGATTTGTTGAGGATGAAATAGTCCACGTTGTCTTTCCAAATGTTGGGGTCTTTTCCGTACTTCACTGCCAGGCGGCGGGCATCGAGGACATGGCCAATGCCAACGTTGTAGGCTGCCAGCACGAACTTCACCCGCTCGTTCTCGTCTTCCACATGCTCCTTAAGGATGTTGTCGATCCAGCGCAGGTATCGCACGCCGGCCAGGATGTGTTCGGGGACGCTGGATGTGGAATCGACCTCCAAGGTTTCAGCGGTGGTAGGCATAAGTTGCATGATGCCCATGGCGCCTGCCCAAGACACGGCGTCGTGGTTAAAGCGCGACTCCTGGTAGGCCACGGAGGCGATCAGCCGCCAGTCCCATCCCACCACATTGGCATATTGCTTGAAGTAGGGATCGAAGACCGAGATATTACCACCGCCCAGCGAATTATAGCTGCTCTTGGCAATATACACGCTGCGGGGGTTGTTATAATACTTGTTGTAGGTGCCTGCAAACTGGCTGGTTCCCTTGAATTCTTGCATCCATTCGTTGATGGCTTCGCGCAGCAGTGGGGTGTCTTTGCGCACGGCCCACGAGAGGTTCTGGGGGAAGCTCAGGGGAGTGCGGGCATCAATACCGGCATAATAGTTTTGGTTGATGCGCCCGATCTGTTCGTCGCTGACGGTGTACTCAATTTCACCGTTGGCGACCATATCAATGAGCTGTTCCACTTCTTTGTCGACTTCCACGATATGGATGCTGTCGCCAATCTCTTCCATAAGGTTACGGAGGCGTTCCACAAAGGCAGAGTTGCGCTGGACATGAATGGTCTTACCTGCCAGGTCGAGCTGATTGCGCACCAGCCGGTCTTCGATGGCCGAGGAGGGCATGCTCAGCCAGTTGGCGGGCTTGCGTTGGATGAGCACTTGGCGCGACTGTCCATGGGGCTCGGTAAAACTGACCAATTGACTCCTTGATTTGGTCACGGTCAGGTCAAGGGCTATCACATCACATTCTCCTTCAGCAAGAAGGCAGTTGAGGTTTTCGTTGAGGTCGTTGGTGGCATACACTTCAAGTTCGACCCCTATATGGGCAGCAAAAAGCTGCAATAATTCAAGGTGAAAGCCCATAGGTTCGCCACGATACACAAAATAATTTGTCGAATTGAAGTTCGTGGTAGCCCGCAAGACCCCGCGTTCGAGGATTTGGGGCAGATCTATGGTGTCCGCTGTTTCGTGTGCCGACAACTGATCATTGGAACGAAGTCCACGCAGGGCAAAGATTACCGAAATGATCAGGAGGGAAAGGGCAACGAATAAGAGGATCTGTTTTCGTTGTTTCAGCATTTGAGAATTTTTCGTTGCTACTAAAAAGTCGACAAAGGTACAAAAAAAATTCAAACCAACAAGAATACACCTGTTTCGCTCAGATACAATAGATAAATGTAGGAAAAAACCAGCTTAAATTTGTGTTTTTCATAACTATTTTATTAACAACCCAAGATTTCAAATTGTTCATAAACGATAAAAGCCCACAAAAAGAGCGCATTTTAAGGTTGTGTTTTTGTGAAAAAGTTTTTTCATTCTTCATTGTCAGGAGGGGATAACAAATACCGGGCCATAAATTTTCAAAGGACGGTTGGGGATTTGAAAAAATGGTTGTAGGTTTGGGTTTTCGAAATTTTGAAAGGTTAAGGGATGTTTTTCAAGAATGTAGTCGGGCAGGAATCGCTGAAGAAGCGGTTGATAGCCAATGTGAACAAGAACAGGATCAGCCATGCGCAGTTGTTCCTGGGGCCTGAGGGTTCGGGCAAACTGAGCCTAGCCCTGGCATATGCCCGTTATATCCAATGCAGGAACCGTGGCCCTGAGGATGCCTGTGGCCGTTGTCCTTCGTGCCTGAAGTTCAACAAGCTGGAGCATCCCGACATTCATTTTTATTTTCCCACTGCCAGGGTAAAGGGGATGGATGGTGACGGCAGCGCGGAAAAGAAACCCAAAAGCAAGCTGTTTTACAAGCAGTGGCGTGAGATGCTCCTTGAGTCGTCGTATGTGCATTATTCCGACTGGCTGGAGCGGCTGGGCATTCAGAATCAGCAAGCAGTGATTTATGCCGAGGACTGCAATGACATTATCAAGGACCTGGGGCTCAAGGCATTTGAAAGCCCCTATAAGATTGTCATTATCTGGATGATCGAGAAGCTGCAGTACCAGGCGGCGCCCAAGCTGCTTAAGACGCTGGAAGAGCCCCCAAGCGGCACCCTGTTCCTGCTGATTTCGGAGCATAAGGACGACATCCTGAAGACCATTCTTTCTCGGGCACAAATGGTGAAGATACCCCTGATACCTGACAAGGAAATAGAACAACACCTGGCAGATCACTATAGCTGTAGTTTGGAGCGGGCAAGGCACATTGCCTTCCTGGCGGGGGGCAATTTTGCAGAGGCTTTGCGGGTGCTAAAAAGCGACCACGAGCCCCAGGAAGACTTTTTGATCTTCCGCGACTGGATGCGCCTGTGTTTCAAGAGAGACGTCAGCGGTATGCTGGAATGGGTGGATAAGTTTTCGCGCGCGGGGCGCGAGCCACAGAAAGCTACCCTGCAATACGGGCTTACAATCTTCAGGCAGTGCCTGCTGGAGAACTACCATGCTGGTCACACCCTGCGTCTGGATGGCGAGGAACGTGATTTCATCACGAAGTTTGCTCCCTTTGTCAGTCACAAGAACGCCCTGGAGATCATAGAGGCATTCAATGATTCGATCTTTCACGTGGAGCGTAATGCCAATCCCAAGATCCTGCTTACTGACCTGTCATTTAAACTGGCGCGGCTGTTCAAAACGGCTAAATAAGATAATTTGCTAACTTTGTGAGGTTCTAATCATACTACGTTTTGGATACGCAAGACCATCAGGACTTTTTGTCGCGTGGATGCCGATGTGCCCCCCAGCCGCACACCAGGCAAACCCAGGTTTCGTCGCATGCCTGCAACAAGCTGGATGCGCAGGATTGGACGCGTGACATCAAGCCCCCGGATATTTTTCCCCGTTTCGATATTGTGGAAGTAGGCTTCAAGAACGGACGCAAGGACTTTTTCCGCTGCACGCCGGATATGGAATTGGAAACAGGTGACATTGTGGCCGTTGAGGCTTCACCCGGCCACGACATTGGCATCGTTTCGCTGAGCGGACAGATTGTGAAGCTGCAGATGCGCAGCAAGAAGGTAAAACAGGACAACCCCGATTTGCGTAAGGTGTATCGCAAGGCCAAGGTTTCAGATATTGAGAAATGGGTGGCTGCTGTAAAGCAGGAAGACGATACGATGTTTCGTTCGCGTGAGATGGCTTCGCGCCTGAAGCTCGACATGAAGATCAGCGATGTGGAATACCAGGGTGACCGCACCAAGGCCATATTCTATTACACTGCCGACGAGCGGGTGGATTTCCGCGAACTCATCAAAGTGTTAGCAGAAGCCTTCGGTGTGCGCATCGAGATGCGGCAGATCGGGGTGCGGCAGGAAGCCAGTCGCCTGGGCGGTATCGGTTCGTGCGGACGCGAGTTATGCTGTGCCACCTGGCTGACGAGTTTTCAGTCGGTATCGACCAATGCGGCGCGCACACAGCAGCTTTCGCTCAACCCGCAAAAGCTGGCGGGGCAATGCGGCAAACTTAAGTGCTGCATAAATTACGAAAACGACTGTTACCTCGATTACCAGAAAGCCCTTCCCGACCATATTCACGAATTGGTGACCAAGAAAGGCAAGGCTTACTTGCAAAAGACCGATATTCTGCGAGGCCTGCTGGGATTTTCGTATGCCGACAGCCCGGGCAGCATCGTGATGCTAAGCTCTGAGCGGGTGAAAGAGATCCGCGAGGCCAACGTGCGCAACATCAGGCCCGAAGACCTGTTGGAAGATACCTCAGGCAATGGCCAGGGCAACGGGATGCAGGGGAAGCAACCCTTCGAGATGGAAAACAACCTGGAGGACAGCCTTACCCGTTTCGATCAGCCCAAAAAGAGCCGCAAGAAAAAGAAAAGAAAACGTCCGGGGAAATACAACACCAATGAATGACCCAGGCAGGAGTGAATGTGGAACATACTATGAAGAAGCAAAATACTGAAAGAAATTGGTTTTTCTTGTTGTTTGCCCTGGCTGCGCTGCTGGCCTCGTGCGACCGTTCTGTGGTGTATGAAGTCCACCAGGCTCTTCCTTCTGCGGGCTGGCCCGCTGCCGAAGCCCTGAGCTTTGAGGCCTCAGTAAGTGACACCACCAGCCTTCACAATATGTATATCAATGTCAGGAACACCACGGATTATGGTTTCAGCAACCTTTATCTTTTTCTGAACATTGAATTTCCTGACGGCACCCTGCTGCGCGACACCCTCGAGTGTACCCTAGCGGAAAAAGACGGAAAATGGACAGGCAAGGGCTTGGGAAAGATCCGCTCAAACCGCTTCTTGTTTCGCACCGACGTCTGGTTTCCTGTTGCGGGAGCGTATTTTTTTAGCATAGAGCAAGCCATGCGCACGGACCAGCTTGAAGGCATATCGGATATAGGCCTTCGCATTGAAAGAAAATAAGGCTCCTTTTTGGTCGTTCAATCATCAAATAAGTTTGCGGAAATGAATAAAAAGCGCCTAACGGGAAATCAAAAATACTTGCGGAATTTTTGGCTCATAGTCCTTTCGCCTTTTGCCCTGCTGTTGTTTCTTATCCTGACCATTTCGATCGGGCTCTGGGGTTTCATGCCCACTTTTGAGGAGCTGGAGAATCCGCGCAGCAATCTTGCCAGCGAGATTTATTCGGCCGATGGTGAGCTGCTGGGCACGTTTTACATCCACAACCGCCAGAATGTAAAATACGAGGAGATCTCGCCCAACATGGTGGAGGCTTTGCTTTCCACTGAGGACATCCGGTTTCAGCATCACTCAGGGGTGGATGTAAGGAGTATTTTCCGTGTGATTGTGCGCAACATCCTGGGGGGCCAGCGCAGTGCAGGGGGGGGCAGTACGCTGAGTCAGCAGTTGGCCAAGAACCTTTTCCCCCGCCGTGAAAACCCTAACATTTTTTCGCTGGGGGTCATAAAGTTAAAGGAGTGGGTGACCGCCGCCAAGCTGGAGCGCAATTACACCAAGGAAGAAATCATAGCGATGTATCTGAACACCGTTGATTTTGGCAGCCATGCCTTTGGGATCAAATCGGCATCGAAGACCTATTTCAACACCTCACCCGATTCGCTGAAGGTAGAGGAAGCGGCCATGCTGGTAGGGATGCTCAAAGCGCCCTCGTGGTTTCACCCCGTGCGCAACCCCGAGCGAGCCTTTCAGCGCAGGCAGGTGGTGCTTAGCCAGATGGCCCGTTACAGCTACCTGAGCCCTGCCGCTTTCGACTCCATCAGGCAATTGCCCCTCGACATGTCGCAATACCAGGTCCAGGACCAAAACACAGGACTTGCCACCTACTTCCGCGAGTATTTGCGCATGGAGCTGAACGAATGGAGTACCACACGACTGAAACCCGATGGTAGCAATTATAACATCTACAAGGATGGTTTAAAAATTTATACTACTCTTGACTCGCGAATGCAGAAATATGCGGAGGAGGCCGTGGCTGAGCATATGGGCAAGGACCTTCAGCCTGCATTTTTCAAGCACTGGGAAGGCTATTCGAACGCACCCTTTGGACGCGACCTGACCCAGGCCCAGATCAACACCAACATTGAAAACAGCATGAAGCGCAGCGACCGCTTCATCAATATGCGGCGCCAGGGCATCCCTGAAGACTCTATCAGGGCCTCCTTTAAGGTAGCCGTTCCAATGACCATTTTCTCCTGGGAAGGGGAAATCGACACCCTGATGACGCCCCTGGATTCGATCATTTATTACAAGCATTTTCTCAATACGGGATTGATGGCTGTGGAACCTCAGACGGGGCATGTGAAGGCTTATGTGGGGGGCATCAATTTCAGGCATTTCAAGTACGACCACGTAACCGCCAGCCGCCGCCAGGTCGGGTCGACCTTTAAACCCTTCCTGTATACCCTGGCCATGCAGGAGGGTGAATTCGGCCCCTGCACCAGGGTTCCCAACACCCCTGTGACCTTCGACACCCCCCAGGGCCCCTGGACGCCAAAGAACAGTTCAAGTGATCGCGAAGGAGAGATGGTAACCCTGAAATGGGCGCTGGCCAATTCGGTGAACTATGTCTCGGCTTTTCTGATGAAAAGATACTCGCCCTTGGCTGTGATCAACCTGGTCAGAAGAATGGGCATCACCGGCCAGATCGATCCCGTTCCTGCCCTGGCCCTGGGCACGCCGGACATCTCCGTTAGCGAGATGGTGGGTGCCTTCAGTACCTTTGCCAACAAGGGGGTATTTATAGAGCCCACCTTCATCACCCACATAGAAGACAAAAACGGCAACCTCATTGAAGCCTTCATGCCTCGTCAGGAAGAGGCGATGAACGAAGAAACTGCTTTCCTTATGCTGGAGCTGATGAAGGGCGTTGTAGAGAGTGGTACGGGTATGCGCCTGCGATTCCGTTACGGTCTCAACCACCCCATTGCGGGCAAGACAGGCACCACGCAAAACCAGTCCGATGGCTGGTTTATGGGCGTGACCCCACAGCTTGCTGCAGGGGTTTGGGTAGGGGCTGAAGATCGCGGAATTCGCTTCAGGACCATTACGCTGGGGCAGGGTGCCAATACGTCATTGCCCATCTGGGCTCTGTTTATGCAAAAAGTATATGCCGACGAAACCATCGGGTTAAGCAAAGAAAACTTCGAAAGACCTTCCCGCCCCCTTACTGTGGAAATAAATTGCGGCAGGTCCGAACAGGAAGAGAACCCACGCGATGTCTTCAGGCGGGAAATCTTCTAGTGGAAAAAGTCCGACAATTCCTTAAATGATCATTCCTGCGCCAACGGTTTCGTTTGTGCCTTCGTCAATCAAGATCACACTTCCCGTATGTCGGTTGATCTGGTATTTGTCGAAGAAAAGCGGGACGGTGGTTCGCAGGGAGATACGGGCAATGTCGTTCATTCCCACCTCTTTGTCCTCTTGAATACGGTGCAGGGTGTTGACGTCCACCTTATAGAGGATGTTTTTGATGACGCAGCGGGCTTCGCGGGTGGTGTGCCTTATTGAATATTTCCCGTTGGACTTGAGCTTCACAGGGTTCATCCAGCAAATCATCATATCGATGTCTTGCGAGACTTCAGGAACGTTATTGACCCTTACAAGCATATCGCCCCTGCTGATGTCGAGTTCATCTTCGAGGCGGATGGTGACCGACATGGGAGTGAAGGCTTCCTTAACGGGACCATCGGGGCCATCGATGGCTTTGATGCGGGAAGTGAAGCCTGAAGGCAATACCATCACATGGTCACCAGGCTTAAAAATGCCGCCTGCCACCCTTCCGGCATAGCCACGGTAGTCGTGGTATTCATCGCTCTGTGGACGAATGACGTATTGTACAGGGAACCGGCAATCGACCAGGTTGAGGTCGCTTCCGATGTGGATGGTCTCGAGGAGGTACATCAGGGTGGGACCGCCATACCAGGGCATATTTTGGGACTTTTCGACAACGTTATCCCCCTTGAGGGCGCTGATGGGCACAAACTGGATGTCCTGAACCTTCAGTTTAGATGCAAATGCCTGAAATTCTTTTTTGATGCGTTCAAACACCTGCTGGTCGTATTCCAACAGGTCCATCTTGTTGATACATATCACCAGGTGAGGGATTCCCAACAGGGAGGAAATAAAGGCGTGGCGTTTAGTTTGTTCCACCACGCCCTTACGGGCATCCACGAGTATAACGGCCAGGTTGGCGGTAGAGGCCCCTGTGACCATATTGCGGGTATACTGAATATGGCCAGGGGTATCGGCAATAATAAACTTCCTTTTTGGGGTGGCGAAATAGCGGTATGCAACATCGATGGTGATGCCCTGTTCGCGTTCGGCCCTCAGTCCGTCGGTAAGCAGGGCCAGGTTCACTCCTGTTTCGCCCCGGCGCTCACTGCTAACTTTAATGGCTTCGTATTGGTCTTCGAAGATGGATTTGCTGTCGTAGAGCAAACGCCCGATCAGTGTGCTTTTCCCATCGTCCACACTGCCTGCAGTGGTAAACCGCAGCAACTCCATATCCAGATATCCATTTTCTGAAACGTTTTTCATCACAGCCAAATTTAAAAATAACCTTCCTTCTTACGGTCTTCCATGGCGGTCTCACTGCGCTTGTCATCGGCCCGTGAGCCCCTTTCCGTTTGCCTTGCAGCCGCGACCTCGAGGATAATCTCTTCCAGGCTGCTGGCAGGCGATACCGTTGCGCCCGTGCAGCTCATATCGCCGATGGTGCGGAAACGGATGCGCATTTTTTCCCATTTTTCGCCCTCCATGAGCTTCACATATTCGCTTCGAGCCAACAAGGTGCCTTTGCGGTTGAGGCATTCCCTGTAGTGGGAGAAGTAAAGGGATGGCATCTCAATGTTTTCAAGCAACACATACTGCCATACGTCCATTTCGGTCCAGTTGCTCAGGGGAAACACCCTGAAGTGTTCGCCCATTTTTTTGCGGCTGTTGAAGATATTCCACAGCTCGGGGCGCTGGTTTTTGGGGTCCCATTGGCCAAAGTCATCCCTGTGAGAGAAGAAGCGTTCCTTGGCTCTGGCTTTTTCCTCGTCGCGTCTTCCCCCGCCCATGAGGGCGTCGAAGCCATGCTCTTCAATGGTGTCGAGCAAGGTTACGGTCTGCAGGATATTACGGCTGGCCTGAGGTCCTGTTTCCTCAACGGCCCGGCCCTTGTTGATGGATTCCTGAACATAGCCCACCACGAGGCGTGCGCCCAGCTTCTTGACAAGATTGTCGCGAAAAGCCAGCGTCTCGGGGAAGTTGTGCCCTGTGTCGATATGCAACAGGGGGAATGGGACCCTTGCGGGATGGAAGGCCTTGACAGCAATGTGCAACATCACGATGGAGTCCTTTCCGCCCGAGAACAGGAGGGCGGGTTTTTCAAATTGTGCGGCCACCTCGCGAATCACAAACATAGATTCGGCTTCCAGCTCGCGCAGGTGATTCAGGTTGTATGACTGCATAACGCTATTCTTTAAAAACGATTTTCGGTAAAAAAAAATCCAACACCTGGTTGACTGCCTCGGTAACGTTGCACTGGTCGGTTCGAATCTCCAGATCGGGATGTTCGGGGGCTTCGTATGGAGAGTCAATACCCGTAAAGTCGCTGATCTCGCCTCTCCTGGCTTTCACATAGAGTCCTTTGGGGTCGCGGGCCTCGCACACCTCAAAGGGGGCGTTGACAAATACTTCGCAGTAGTCATTGGCGCCAATGATGGTGCGTGCCATCTGGCGGATGCGTCGTGTGGGACTGATGAAACAGCAGATCACCACCAGTCCTGCTTCGACAAAAAGCCTGGAAATGGCAGCCATTCGACGAATATTCTCAATTCGCCCCTCCATGGTGAAGTCCAGGTCGCGGTTGATGGTGGTGCGGATGAAGTCAGCATCGAAGACTTGAGTCTTGAATCCCAGCTCATGAAGCCTGCGTTCCAGGTCGATGGCGATGGTGGTCTTACCCGAACCTGAGAGACCGGTGAACCATACCACCAGCGCTTTCTGGCCCAGCAGGCGCTCTTTGTCGAGGCGCTGCAAAAAAGAACACATCATCGATTGGGGCTTTTTCTCCATTGGTGATGGTGGTTTTCGGGTGAATAGAAAGCAGTTTTTGGCAGTAATTCAACTAGGTACCTTAAAGGGAACTGCAAAATTATAAAAAACCCCCATACAAAGGTCATCCTTTGCAGGTACATGGAAGAAAGTCCTGAAAGTCACGGTTTATGGAGCCATTAACCTTCCCAGGGATGCGTTTTTCATAAGGTTTATTTTTCGGCAGGTCTGCCCAAGGTTTTTGGTTAAATTTGCATAGGTTGCGGGTTAGGGGTTCCTGCACAGGAAAAAAAGGAAATTACATGAAAAAACATAAAGGTCTAGCACTGAAATTGTGGCTTTCAATAATGTGTAACCTTGCCCTTGTTGTTTCACTATCAGGTCAGGAGATTCCTGTAGGGCACTGGCGGCACCATTTACCAAATAACACCGTTATTGCCGTTGCGGAAACCCCCGAAAAGATAATTGGCGCAACCTCGTACGGTCTGGTGGTGTATAACAAGGAAGACAGCAGCGTGGAGAAGATCGACAAGGTGCAAGGGCTAACCGACTTTGGCATCACCAGCATGGCCTATGACGAGGAACACGAATTGTTGTTGCTGGGTTATGGCAACGGTAACCTTGATCTGATTCAGGGCGGACAGTTCATCAACATTCCCGACATCCGCAGGTCTGCCATCATGGGGAGCAAAAGCATCAACAACATCCTGATTCAGGGCAGCCGCGCGTATCTTGCCTGCGGCTTTGGCATTGTGGAATTTGACCTGGCCACTTTCCTGATCCGTGATACTTATTTCATCGGCCCATTGGGCAGCCAGATAGAAGTATCGGACCTGACTCATTCTGACACACATTTCTTTGCGGCCACCAATGCAGGTTTGCTCAGCGCAGCTGCCCAGGGAGTTAATCTGGCCGACTTCCAGAATTGGGAAAAGATTCCGGTCAGTGGTCAGAACAATGAGGAAGTCAATATGGTCGCTTGGTATAAGGGGAGTTTGTTTGCCAATGTTTCGGGTTCACCCGATGATGAGCTGTATCGATACGATGGCAGTCAGTGGCAAGCATTCTTTCCAGGCAGTGAGCCTTACAGCGGTGCCCGTCGCAAGCTCAGGGTCAGCGGAGACAAGTTACTGGTATCCAACGATCAGCATGTAGACATCTTCAATGCAGAGCTGGAACTGGAGGAACGCATCGACAATTATTATGAGGGAATGGTCAGGGCATTAGACCTGCTTTTTGACCAAGAGGGCACGCTTTGGCTGGGCGACATTTACGACGGCCTGATTCAACGGGTAACACCCACAGGCTATTACCGCATCATCCTGCCAGGGCCTCCAACCCCCAATGCTTTCGGGCTGGCCACGGGAGGCGGCAGTCTTTGGGTAGCCCCGGGCTCCATCACTTCCAGTGGGGGAAACACCTGGAACACCAACGGGGTGTTTATGTTTTCCGAAGGGAAATGGACGTGGTTTAACCTGATCAACTTCCCCGTGATGGACCAAGTGTGGGACATCATCCGGATAGCAGTCGATCCGGGGAATCCGCAAAAGATCTATGCAGCCTCCTGGACAGAAGGTTTGCTGGAGTTCTCCCCTGAAGGGCCTACTATCCTTTGGGACGACAGCAACAGCACCCTGCGAAGGCGCGATGGAGTGGAAGACCATGTCCGTGTGGGCGGGGTCGCGGTAGACCGGGGTGGAAATGTATGGGTGACCAATTCATACACACTAAGGCCCATCGCCGTAAAAAAGGAAAACAACGAATGGTTGAGTTTCAGCAGCCAGGGTCAGATCAGCACCAACCAGATGATCGGCCGGCTGGTGATCGACCGATCGGGGCAGAAATGGGCTGCCTTACCCAACGGGGGCGGCATTTATGTTTTTAAGGAAAACAACCTGAACAGCGACAACGACTTCCAGGCACGAAGGCTTACTACCACCGCAGGCAGCGGGGGACTGCCCACAAACAACGTGATCAGTCTTGCTGTTGACCATGACGGATACATTTGGACAGGCACCGATAAGGGTGTTGCAGTTTTTTATGCTCCCCAGCGGGTGTTTTCGGGCGAACCCATCAATGCCCAGCAGATCATCGTTCAGCAGGATGGCTTTGCAGGCATTCTTTTTGAAACCGAGACCATAAACACCATTGCCATAGATGGTTCGAACAAAAAATGGTTCGGTACCACCCGTTCAGGAGCCTTCTTGCTCTCGTCCGACGGACGCGAGACGGTATTCCATTTTACAGCAGAGAACAGCCCTTTGCCCTCCAATAATGTGCTCGACATCTCCATCAACGGGCAGAACGGAGAAGTATTCTTTGCCACCGACAAGGGCATTGCCTCCTTCAGAGGACTGGCAATAGACGCTCCGGCGGTCCATACCGATGTATATGCATATCCCAACCCAGTGCGTCCCGGATATGCCGGTTATATCTCTATCAGGGGCCTGGTGAAGAACGCTGTGGTGAAGATCACCGACATCAACGGCAACCTGGTGTATGAAACCATTGCCGAAGGAGGTCAGGCCGTATGGAACGGACAGGACCTCTTCGGGCGCAGGCCTTCCACAGGCGTTTACCTGGTGTTTTCAACCAACGAGGACGGTAGTGAGACCCTGGTGACCAAGATCCTTTTTGTCAACTAATGCCTGCAAACAACAATCTCCGGGAATGGGGTAAGCTATGTTAGAGAAAACCAACGGCATCGTGCTGCATCACTTCCGGTATGGGGAGACGAGCGTGATTGCGCGGGTGTTTACGCGTGAAGCAGGTCTGCAATCGTTCATTGTGCCGGGGGTAAGAAAAGCCCGTGCCCGCATCAAGCAAAATGTCTTTCAGCCCCTGACCCTGGTAGAGTTGGTGATCTACCGCAAGGAACACGGAGGCCTGCAGCACATCCGCGAGATCAGTTGTCCCGAGCCCTGGCAGAGCATCCCTTATGACATTACCCGGACGACCATTGCAATCTTCCTTGCGGAGATGCTTTCGGGGGTGCTGAAGGAATCTGATCCCAGTCCTGGGATGTTCGACTATGTTAAGCAAGCCCTGGTGTTTCTGGACCACCATTCCGGCCGCATCATTGACTTCCACTTGGTTTTCCTTTTACAGCTCAGCAGTCACCTGGGCTTCTCGCCCCGCAGCAACTTCGATGCGCATCACCCCTATTTCAACCTGAGGGAAGGCATGTATCAGAGCAGCTATCATGGGACTGAACCTTGCTTAGACCTGGAGTTGAGCAGTCAGTTCCACAATCTTTCCAATTGTCCGCTGGAGGAGCTGGAAAGCCTGAAAATAAAAGGCGATCAGCGTAAGGTATTGCTGCACCGCATCATCGATTATTACCGCATGCACCTGGATGGTCTGAAGGAAATAAAATCGCATCTGGTACTGGAAAGCGTACTGCATGAATGAACAAGTGGAAGCACTTCTAAGGATTTCATACCTTTACTCCTTCAAGGAGCTTTTGAACAATGACCCTCAAAAACCGCATCCGGGGACTTCTGCCGCGACTTTCCTTCTTACAGGAGGGTTTTATCCTTCTGCTGTTCATCTTGCTTGTAACGCAATGTTTTGAACCCAGGAAGGTTGTGGTCGTTGCCGACGGCAAGGGCTATTACGACTACTTGCCTGCTGCCTTCATTTATCACGACCTGAATTTTAGCTATACCGATTCGCTGGTCACCGAATTTTATGATCACCACGCCTATAATCAGGGCATTAACCCTGAGGTGAATGGCCGAAAGATCAATAAATATTTTATAGGCACTGCCGTAGCCCAAGTGCCGTTCTTTCTTACCGCTCATGGCATTGCAGTAGCAGGCATAAAATATTCAGCCGATGGGTACAGTTTCATTTACCAGCAGTTTGTTAAGCTTGCAGCCTTGTTGTACCTCTTCATGGGCTTGGTATTTTTGCGGAAACTGCTTCAGCTGAAAGGCATGCCTAGCGGGTGGATTCTTTTGCTGCAGGGGCTGGTGGTCTTTGGCAGTTCGCTGATGCAGTATGCCTATGCTGACGCTTCCTTCAGCCACGTGTATTCCTTCTTTTTCATCACTTTTTTTGTTTACTGCATTAGCCGATATTCCATTAAAGAAAGAAACAAGTACCTCTACCTGGCTGCCCTTTCCTTTGGGATGATTGTGCTGATCAGGCCTGCCAACGGGCTCATCCTTGCCTTTGTGCCCTTTCTGTTTGATGACGCGGGGCATTTTGCAAGAGCCGTACGGGGCATTTTCACCAAAAGGTTAAAGGCTGCAATTATCGCCCTGGCGCTGGCCTTGCTGGTAATCGCCATTCAGCTCCTGGTATGGTACCTGCAAACCGGTTTACTGTATGTAAAGCCATACCAGGATGAGACCTTTATCCTGAGCCAGCCAAATGTACTGAAGTTCCTGTTCAGCTATCAGAAAGGATTCTTTGTATATGCTCCCGCTTTTTTCTTGATGGCGTTGGGCGGAACCTGGGTGTACCTCAAAGAGCACAATTACTGGAAAGCAGGCAGCTTCCACCTTGCCTTGGCATTGCTGGTCTATGTATTGTCGAGCTGGCATAACTGGTCTTACGGGGCCAGCTTTGGCTCAAGGGTCATGGTGGATTATTACAGTTTGTTTGTGCTTTTTGCAAGCCCGGTATTCCTGTCAAAACCCCTAGCTTGGAGGTGGCTGTTTTTTTTGATGCTCCTTCCGTTGAGCTATCTTGGAATCGTGCAGACCTGGCAGTATCAAAACTACATCCTGGATGATGCCAGTATGAGCAGGGAAAAGTATTGGTCGGTCTTTCTGAAGACCTACCCTAAATACATGGGTTTGTTTTATATGCAAAAAGTTGAACTCAGTGAGGAACAGATTTTTTTCGAGAAAAACATCCTGCTAAATGTCCAATCCGATGCTTTTCAAGTGGGATATAACCTGCTGGATTCCCTGGATGGAAATCAACTGAAACCATTGGCCGAAGAGACTGAAACCATTATATTGCAAGTGATTATGGATGTTTGCTTTCAGGAAGGCATTGATGAAATCCTGGTGAGCGTTGACGATGCCCTGGGAAATAACCGCTACTGGAATTCGGTGCATTTATTTAAGGTATCAGGAAAGGAAAGGTTTTGCGGGAAGGGCAGCCTTCAATTCAGTATGACCGCAAACCTCTTTGAGAATGCCACCATAAAGCTCTTTTATATCAAGCAAGAAGGGGATACAGAATTCAAGGAAATGACGGTACAATTAGCAGGAGTAGATTAAGGGCTAAATTTTTCCACCTTTTCAATTCGCAAGTCGTCAAACCAGGCATTCAATCTTCCGGTATTTCTCAGAATAACCTTTAAGGTCGTAGCCTCTTCCCAGGATATTTCAATCTGAAGCGAAAGAGAGTCCCATCCTTCCCTTGCAGAAGGGAGACCCACCCGGATGTCTTTATAGAAATGGGCCCCTTCATCGCCCGTCAAAACCAGGACACCTTTAAACCAAGGAGATTTTCTTTTTACTGATACCACCCATTGTTCACCGGGCTCCACCGGAATTAATGCCGAAATGTTTTGCTCTGTTTTCATGCCCAATTTCAGGCTGTGCTCGCCTGAAAATGCCTTTCCGGAATTACGGGAAGTACCCGGATTAAAAAAATGTTGCCCATCATTCGAAACTAATAACTGGCCGGAATCATCCATTCTTTCCATGTCGAAAACATTGGTTTCCAACACCTGGTATTGGGGCTTTTCACGCTTGATGACAGCTCAACGGTTAAGAGTAAAAAAGCATTAACTTGTATGGCTGAAAAAAGTTCCAATTGTTGCTTGGCTCTTTTCTGAATAATAAAAGAGGTTTCCTGGGATTTTTTATTGGATTTTTTGGGATTTTAAAGTAAAAATTGGTGGGGGATTTAAATCTATTTCCCTATATTACTGCAATAACCTTGATCAGTAAATATGTTCTTATTTATGGCCTCTTGCTGAAGTGGTCTATTATTTTTTGATTCAAGTAACACTTTTTTATAAAAAATACTACTTTTACCAAAGTAAGCCTTCACTTAAAAGATAAATTTTATGCCCTAATTTTAATTTATAAACAAAATCTTTTACTATGAAAAAAATCTTTTTTTTGACTTTTGCAATTTTTGCTTTTTTTTCTTGCGAAAAAGATACTAGCATAAAAGAAGAAACTCCTCAAACTGAAAATGAATTTCAGTATATCGACCTTAACTCTTTAAGAGAAAGTCCGATTTACAAGCTAATCCTTACTCTAGGTTTTGACGAATCAGAAATCCGAATTAGCGACAAATATTTAATTTTGCAAGGAGACATTTTATTTCCCCTGAGTTACAATAAAGAGATTTCAAGTAAACATTGGAGAACAGAGACCCTTGTTTCTTTTGAGAACCAAACTAACATAAGAGTAAAAATTGATAATTCAATACCGCCTACAAGCCAGTGGAGAACAGCAATCAATCAGGCAATAACTAATTGGAATAATATCCCTGATTGTAGGCTCAATTTTTCTTTGGTTACATCCGGTCAATTTGATATCTTGATTAAAAGTGATGATGGGGTATTAGAGGATTACTTATGTTTATGTAGCTGGATTCCATATCCTTATTATTTGCCAGTTGCAGCGGCAGGAACTTTCCCTGTTGGGGGTAAGCCAGGTTCTGAAATATTAATAAATTTGACGTGGAAGATTTTGATGCGGGCCCTTTGTCCTTAGCGCAAAAGACTTACAATATTTCTCATAACATAGGTCATTGCATGGGATTTCTTCACACTGATGCTCCTGTTCATGAAGGTGTTTGGTACAATGATGTTTTTATTCCAGGTACTTCATTTAATGATGAGTTTTCCATAATGAACTCCCAGGATTTATGGAGAGATTGGAGCTTTTCACAAATGGATGTTTTCGCAATACAATATTTATATGGGGTTGGAAGGAGAGTTTGTTTAAGAACAAGTAATGGACATTATGTGCAAGCTTTAAATGGCGGTGGCGGAAATGTTGTTGCAAGCAGCACAAATCCTTATGCTTGGGAAACTTTTCATCTTATGGAAAGCCCTCTTTACGGTCACCCATACTACGTTCTCCAAGCAAGAAATGGGAATTATTTACAAGCGGCAAATGGAGGAGGTGGAAACGTTGTTGCAAACAGTCCAAATCCGTGGGATTGGGAAACATTTGAATTAATTCCCGGCCAGGAAAAAGGAACCTATTTTTTTAAAACGAAGACCACAGGTCATTTTCTTCAAGCAGAAAATGGAGGTGGAGGCAACCTAAATGCAACCAGCAATAATCCATGGGCTTGGGAATCCTTTATTTTAATAAATTCGCATTTTTAACATATATGGGGGCAAATATAAATTTGCCCCCATTTCTTTCTGTTTTAAATCAAAGAAAATTAAATTTTCATTTAAGGATATTCCGACACTCCCCTTAAAGCTTTTTCATAATCGGGAATCTTGATAAGGTTCTCATAATTCTCGGGCCATTTTTTCTTA
>JAAYLH010000087.1 GCA_012521995.1 Bacteroidales bacterium
ACTCTTATTTTCCTCTGGTTCGTTAATCAACACTAAAGTCAATCAACGGGTATTTTTTTGCGCTACTTTTTGGCTTTCCCAATTTCTCAAAGATCGTTTCCCCGCATTTGGGGAGTGCAAAGGTAAATAACTTTTATTTAACAGCAAGTGAATTTTTTCAAAAAATTCTAAAAAATATTTTTTAGGCTGATTTTCAAAAAATTACTTTTCCTTTTTTATGCAATTGCTGAATTTTGATTTCAAAAAGGAAATTCATTTTCTTCAATTGCGAACCGCAAAGATACGAATTCTTTTTTATTTATTCCTGTTTTATTAAAAGAAAGTTTTTTCATTACCCTATTTTCCTTGATATAAAGATTTTCTCCCTTTCCTGCAAAACAAACCTCATTTTTAACAATAAAGAATCCAATTCAGCACGAAATTTGCACTATAAAAGCAAGTTCGTCTTCAAAAATTTTCTATTATGGAAGCAAAAAAAACCTATTCAGCCGACACTGAGCGCTTCCGACCGCTGTTCCTGGAAACAGGGTTGATCGTAACGCTCCTGGCCATCCTTTGGGTTTTTAACCTGAAAACTTTTGAAAAACCTGCTTCAAATATTTATTCGGTTTCAAAACCCGCTCCCGATGTGGAGATCATCCCCATTACCCGACCCGAACCCCCTCCCCCTCCTCCTGTGAAGCCCAGCTCAACCGAGCTGTTAATCGTTAACAACCAGGCAGACATAAATGAGGATTTCTCCCTTAATGTTGAGGCAACCCAGGAAACTGAGGTCAAACCCGTGGAATATCATTTTGCTACACCTGCCCCAGCTGCAGAGCCAGAGGTCGAAGATGATAAAATTTTCGTGATCGTGGAAGAAAAGCCCCGATTTCCGGGAGGTGAAGAAGCCAGGCTGAGATACCTCAATGAGAATCTCCACTACCCTGCCCTTGCCAAGGAGGCTGGAATTCAGGGGACAGTTTATGTAACTTTTGTAGTGGAAAAAGATGGATCAATCAGCAAGGTTGAAATCCTCAGGGGCATTGGCGGCGATTGCGATCAGGAAGCCCTCAGGGTGGTGCGGGGAATGCCCAACTGGATCTCCGGCAAGCAAAGAGGAGTGCCCGTCAGGGTTGCCTTCAACATGCCAATCAGGTTTGTCCTTCAATAAAGAATGGTCCGGCTGTGCTTTGTCAGCCGGACCATTCTTTACATGATGAATATCAGGCTTAATCGGTCACCTGGTCTTGTGAATTATTGCGTTCAAAGACCTTGACCATATATACGCTGAGCCTGTAGCCCACATAGATCAAAACAGGCCAGGTCAGCAACCAAAGTATGGATGATAAATGTGTCATCTTTCTGCCTTTCTTTAATAAATGTGATGTTCTCCGCCTTTCATATCCTTGTCGTCAATCTTATGCCGGTCAATGGCACGCCAGGTAAAAAATATATAGGTCGCTACAATTGGCACAAACAGCGAAATATACGTCATGGCCGTCAGGGTATAACGGCTGGAAGAGGCATTTTCAATGGTCAGTGAGCTCTGCAAATCATAACTTGAAGGATAAAAGCAGGTGTTGTTGTATCCCAGCACAAAGAACAGCGCCAGCACGGTAAGGAAGGTTCCCGGACCAGTGAACCAAATACCCTTGCGGCTTTGCTTAAACCAGGTGATGCCAATTCCAAGAAGCACCAGCACCACCCCTGCCAGAAACAGGATCAGCGCAACCGGCATTTCAAGAAAGTTATTCAGGTATTTATAAGGCTCAAGGAAGACCTCCTTCGTTTCGGGGTGATAGGCAAATCCCTCTTTTAAAAGGATGCGTATCACAAAATACAGGAAAAAGACCAGGAATACAATTGCATTCAGGCCTACCTGCCTGCGGGCTCGCCCCATGATGGTTTCAGAATTGACATTATTCAGGATATACAAGGCGCCAAGGGTCCGGGCCAGGAACAGCAAGGCAATGCCCAGAGCAATGTTCAGGGGGTTGAACAAGATCTCCAGTCCCAGGAGTGAACTCTGCCAGTATGAAAGGTTGTACTCGCTTCTGTAGAACTCACTCCCCGTAAAGAAGGTAGCCACAGCAGCCCCAAGCAGGAACACGCCCAGGAATCCATTCACATACAGGAATGCCTCGTAAGTCTTTTGCCCCAGCAAGTTGCCCTTCTTGCGCCTGAACTCAAACGAAATGGCTTGCAGCACAAAGCAAACCAGGAAAATCTTCCAGGCATAGTAGGCCCCTCCAAAGGAAGTAGCATAAAACAGGGGGAAGGATGCAAACATCCCTGCGGCAAACACAACCAGGGTTGTAAAGGTAAACTCCCACTTTCGGCCTATGGAGTTGATCACCATGGTGCGCTCATCTTCATTTTTACCCAGGGTGCCGATCAGCGTCTGACCGCCCTGTACGAACAGCAGGAACACCAGCGCGGAAGCCACCACCGACATGATGAACCACCAGTATTGTTGTAACTGTAAATGCGTCAGTGAATCAAACATTGTCGCCTCCTTTCTCTTTATTGTCGGGTCCGCGCCTTATGGCGGTCAGCATAATCTTGTATTCGGCAAGCACCAGGATGGTCAGCAATACTGCAAACATGATAAAGGTCAAAATCACGGCGTTTGCATTGATGTTAGAAGTCGAAACCATAGTAGGCAGCAGCCCCTGAATGGTCCAGGGCTGCCTTCCCACTTCCGCAACGATCCATCCTGCCATAGAGGCCAGAAATGCCAGCGGGAGCGAAAAAATCCCCACCCATAGCAGCCAGCGGTTTTCTTCCAGCTTATTGGTTACCGTCAGGTAAAGGAGCAGCAGGAACAAGGCTATAAAGGCAAAGCCCAGCATGACCATGATACGGAAACTGTAAAAAATAAAGGGCACGTTGGGAATGATCCCATTTGGATCAAACAGGTGACCGTATCCCATATAATAATAATTTTCTTCAAAAACAGCCCTAGAAGCCAATGCCCCTGCCTCATCATCGAGCGCAACCGCTTCCTTGTAACCGGCCAGGGCATCCAGGGCAAGGCGTCCCCGCCTGATCTTTTCCTCGGCCGACATGATTCCCTGAGCTTCATTGCCCAGCACCAGGTCTTCCGCGCCAGGAACAAAGGCATCGGCATTGCGGTACCCAAGGACTGACAGCAATTTTGGAATCTCTATCTTAAAGATGAAGGCATTCTGCCCGTCGCCAATTTCTTTCCCGGGCCTCAGCATCCCGATGGCAACAAGGCCTGCTCCTTCCTCTCCCTCATAAAGCCCTTCCATGGCTGCCAGTTTGGCAGGCTGCTTCTGCGCTACCCAATAGGCAGAGCCATCACCGGTGGTGGCAAGGAATATGCTGGAGATCAAACCAAAAGTGGCTGCAACCACCATGCTCCTCTTGGCCAGCATCAGATTGCGGCCTTTGAGAATGTACCAGGCGCTGACGGCCACAATAAAGAAGGATGAAATCACAAAGCCCGAGGTGATTGTATGCAGGAACTTGTTTACCGCATAAGGCGAAAACAGTACCGCCCAGAAGTCCACCATCTCGTGACGGGCATTGTCGGGGTTAAAGACCATGCCCACGGGATAATTCATCCAGCCATTGGCCACTAAAATCCATAGGGCCGACAGGCTGGCCCCGAAGGCAACCAGGTAGATCGAGACCAGGTGAAACTTCTTGCTGACCTTTCCCCAACCAAAAAACATCACCGCAACAAAGGTGGATTCCAGGAAAAATGCCAGGATGCCCTCTGCGGCCAGGGGCGCCCCGAAAATATCGCCTGAGATCCACGAGTAATTGGACCAGTTGGTGCCAAACTCCAATCCGAGAATGATCCCCGTGCCAACCCCTATAGCGAAATTTATCCCAAAGAGCTTGGCCCAGAATTTTGCAATGCGTTCCCACTCAGGATTCCCTGTCCTGACGTGTATCGTTTGCGCAAAGGCAATGATATATGTCATCCCCAGGGTAAGTGGAATAAAAAGCCAGTGGTAAAAGGCCACCAGGGCAAATTGCCCGCGCGACCAGTTTACCAGGGCCATGTCGAGGTTTTCTATCATTGTTCTGAGGGTTTATGTGTTGTCGTAAAATCGCGAATAACCTGTTCCGACTGTTGCTGCTCACTCTCGTAATGCGGCTCAAGGAAACGGGGATAGAGGAATCCTTTCAGCAAGCCAAAAAAAACAAGAAACTTGACCACCACGATGATCAGCAATATCCTGGCCAGACGGGACCTCCTGAACATCTGGTATCCGGAAACAAATATGGAAACGAATGAATTTAGAAAACCTTTCAGCATTTTTCCCATATTAAACAGGCATGAATGGTACACCCAAGAGCCGCTGGTCTTGGATGTCCCAAATTTACTAAAACCTTTTTTCAAAAAAACCCGGAAAGATAAACGGAGCTTATTTAGAAGCATTTTAATTAAGACTCATCCTGACTTTACCCCTCAACCCATCCTCGCCCTCATAGCCTCCAGAATATCAGCGTATACCAGCTTGATTTTGCTCAGCTTGACAGGACGGAACCACTTCAGCCACAGAAGCCGGACATACTGCCAGGTCTTCCTGAAATAGCCCACCCAAACCCTTGCAGCAAAACCTGTAAGGGGAAGGGAGAACAGGTAAACCACACTCCACAGCAAGCTCCCGCTGATGGCCAGCACGACCAGCGCCTGGATCAGATGCAGCAGGGGAAACACCGCAAGCCCGATGACAAACTTCACGGAACTGTGAAACTGCCTATCCTTAAATTTGCGTAAAAGCATCTTCACGCCCCCGTAAAATAGAATATTGTTTACTAATCCGTAAAAGAAAACCGGAAAGGTAATCAGCAATAAAACCAGGGACCCCAGGACCCCAAAAATATTCTTGCTTGGAAGCTGGAAAAACTCCCATTTTAAATTGGAGGCTTTTAATTGCTCAAGCAGATGCTGCACCTTAGAACGAAAATCCTTCATCCATTCCGGCTTCCCCTCAAGGTCTTGCTCCAGGGCCTGAACCAGCTCTTTCTGAATTTGAAACCGCTTCTGCTGAGTGAACCTTTTAGTTCCCCGGCTTTTCAACAATGGCACAGCAAAGATTTCGGAAGCACAATAAATGGAATCATAATATTCGGGGTCGCGAATGTCCATTGATAGCTCTGTCAACTGTTCGCCGATGGCATCGCGAAGGAGCAACAGGCTTTTCTGCGGATTCTCGACATGAGCCTGCTCAAAGTCCTTCACGGCAATGGGTTTGCCAAATCTGACATGAACAATGGCCCGCATGTTCTCGTAATTGCTGTAATAGATTCCTGCCGGCAATACCTGTAAATCGAGCTTAAACCGGTTCTTTTCCTCGGCCATGAATGCCAGGCGGGGAATGCCTTTCTTCAGGGGTAAAAGCCGTCTCTGGCTGGAATGCGCTGCCTCCGGAAAAATCCCTACCGAGCGCTTGTTCTCAAGCACTTCTACCGCTATATTAAACGAAGTGTCGTTGTTGCCCAGATTTTCCTTCCCATCACGGATGCGATATACAGGGATGATCTTCATCCACGAAAACAAGTCGCGCAGCAGTTTCACCCTGAAAATGTCGGCACGGGCCAGAAAAACCGTTTGCATTCCAGAAGCGTACAGGACTACAAGAGGGTCCATCAGGGCATTCTGATGGTTAGGCGCAAAAATCAGCGGTTGTTGTAAGGGGATATTCTCCTTCCCTTCCACCACTATCTTGCGGTAAAACAGCCGCATCAGGAAAAAGACATACTGCGAAAGCAGCCACCATTTCCAGGAGTTCCGGAATAAATGCCTTTTCTTTTTAAGGTTCATAAGTGTTTGTATGGGACCCTTTGCCAGAAAGAAGCTATGCTCAGGCCGGCCAGGATATGCCAGATACCCCACCAGGCCGTTACGATGGCCATCCCGCCCAGGGCCAGGTGCTGCGGAAATATGGCCGGATTGAAAATCAGTACCAAGCCCAGGGCACTGTTCTGTATCCCCGTTTCAATGGCAATGGTGCGACGGTTCTGCGAGTTGAGCTTCATGACAGATGCGAAGCTATAACCCGTGGATATGGCAAGGGCATTGTGAAGAAAAACAATGAGCAAAATCCAGGCAATGTGTTTGATGAAATGGTCATAATTGTTGGCAAACAAAATGGCCAGCATCCCGATGAAGAAAATAACAGAAAAGATCCTGATGGGCTTTTTCACAAAATTGGTAAACCTGGGCAGGAAATGATTGGTCAGCATCCCTACCACGATGGGAACCCCCAGCAAAATGAACACGATCTTAAACATCTCCACCGGGTCAATCCTCAGCTCCTGCAAGAGGGCATTGTCGGCCCAGGGCCCCAGCAGGCTATAGAGGCTTCCCCAGATGTAAAAGTTCAGGGGTGTCAATACGATGGCCGAAATGGTGGCAATGGCCGTCAGGCTCACCGACAGGGCGGGATTCCCCTTGGCCAGGGTTGAAATGAAGTTAGAAACGTTTCCCCCGGGACAGGCTGCCACCAGGATCATTCCCATCGCCACCCCAACCGTCATGTTTTTCCAGAAGGCCATGATAAGCAGGAAGGTGGCCATCGGAAGCAGGACAAACTGCGCGACAAAACCCACAATCACCGGTTTAGGCTTTTTCAGCAGTTCGACAAAATGACTTACCTTGATCTCAAGGGCCACCCCAAACATAATGATGGCGATGGTGATGTTGAGAATAAAAAGCCCACCGTCTGTGAAGTTCAGCACGGTGGAGTCCATTTTTTGCAGGGCTTCAAACATATGTTAAAGATTTGAAGCAAATATACAAATACTTTGATCAGTTGTGCAGAATTCTCATCCCGGGAGGGGAAAAACCCAGGAAAACCTTCCTGGATGCAGCCTCAGAAAGCCATAAAATTCTTTACCAGGACCCGCCAGCCCCGCCGCCTCCGAAGCTACCACCGCCGAAGCCGCCAAAACCGCCCCCAAAGCCGCCTCCAAAGCTTCCTCCACCAAAGGTGCCACGTCCTCCGCTAAAGTCACCCCACGAGCCCTGGTTGCCACGGCTGCCGTTGCTCAGCAGCCACAACCAGGTCCAGGCCGGAATCCCTTTCCCGGGATTATAATGGTCGTTACGCTTGCGCGAAATAAGGATAATGAAAAGGATAAACAACAGGAAGAATACAAACACCGCAAAACCCGAAACCTCGTCCGACTGGTTATACTCTTCGGCAGGAAACTCACCTGAGGCCAGCTGCATCAGCACTGTGGTAGCCTGATCAAGCCCTTCGTAATAACGTCCTTCGCGGAAATGCGGGATGATCTCACGATCTACGATCCGGCGTGCCGTAATGTCGGGAATGACCCCTTCAAGCCCATAGCCCACGGTGATGTGCATCTGCCCGTGCTGCCTGTCTTCCGAGGGGTTCACCAGGATCATCACACCGTTCTCCCTGCCTTTCTGCCCCACGCCCCAGGCTTCCGCCAGGCGATCGGCAAAATCGGCAGGTTCCAGCCCTTCCAGGTCGTCAATGGTCACTACCGAAATCTGGGTGCCATGCACCCTTGAATACTCGTGGAGCTTCATCTCCAGCTGCATTCGCTGCCCCCCATTCAGCAGGCCCGAATAATCCACTACAAGGCTGGGCGGATCAGGCGGCGGGGGCAGCGCCCCGGCCAAGGTAACCAACACCAGCAGGAAGAGCAGCACAAGTGTTTGCCCGGAAAAAAGAGATGAAAGGGCTTTGTTGTTTTTCATGGTATGCTTTATTCGCCGAACGAAATCTCGTTCGGGAGTTCATTCTCATCATTTTTTTGCCAGGGGAAATGCGCCTTAAGTTCCTGCCCTGCCTTTTCGATGCCTTCAATAAGGCCCCGGGCAAATGCGCCTTCGCGAAAGCGCTCGAGCATCAATGCCTTGATCGATTCCCAAAAATCTCCGGAAACCTTACGGTTGATGCCGACATCGCCGATGATTGCAAATTTATGGGGCTTCACAGCCAGATAAAACAGCACCCCGTTGCGCTCGCCGGTTTTGACCATACCCAATTTGGCAAATACAGTAGAGGCCCTGTCAAGCACATCGCCCTTGCATTCACGGTCAATGTGCACCCTTACCTCGCCCGAAGTCTCAAGCTCCGCCCTGGCAATGGCCTCCATGATCTTTTGCTCCTCGGCGGGAGTGAAAAAGTTCCGTGCGGTGTCTCCCATTTTTAAAACTCAACTACTGGGGCCGTCTCAGCGCCTTCGGAAGCCTCAAACTGGGGCTTGCGGTCGAAGCCGAAAATGCCGGCGTAGATGTTGCGCGGAAACTGCCTGATGTTTGCATTATATTCCATAACCACCTCGGCGTACTTGCGCCTTTCGTTGGCAATGCGGTTCTCGGTGCCTTCAAGCTGGGCCTGAAGCTCCAGGAAGTTTTGATTGGCTTTCAGATCGGGGTAACGCTCAACCACCACCAACAACCGGCTCAAAGCCGATGACAGCCCGTTTTGCGCCTGCTGAAATTCGGCCAGGGCTTCAGGGGTGATATTGGTTGGATCAATCGTGACAGAAGAAGCCTTTGCACGAGCTGCAATGACCGCTTCAAAGGTCTCGCGCTCGTGTTCTGCATAGCCTTTTACGGTGTTCACCAGGTTGGGGATCAGGTCGGCGCGACGCTGGTACACGTTCTCTACCTGGGCCCATTGCTGACTGACATTTTCATCCAGGGTAACCATATTGTTATAGGCTCCCTTTACACTGCCATACAGAATAAATGCAAGCAATACGATCACTCCAATGGTGATCAGTTTTTTTGAGATTTTTGAATTTGCCATCCGAGATTTTTTTTTGGTTAATACGCAAAGTTAAGCTGAAAGCGGAAACAGGAAGGAATTCCTGTAAAAAAAATTAATTCTTGCCCTGCCAGCATCCAAATCACCGGAAGGTTTGTTATAAGCGAGAAATGAATGTCAGCAACCCTAAACAAGAGAAAATCTTGCCGGGATTTCTTTCTTCTTAGGTTCACCCTACGCTCATAGTTAATACGGAGTTTATACGGTTTAAAGCGTATAAACTCCGTATTAACTCCGTATTAACTATTTGGATGGCCTTATTTTACTAGGGTTTCAGCATCAGCAAAAAGCAAAAAAACACCCGCGGGGAGGCTGTGCCAATCTCCGCGGGTATTTTTTTGGTTAAAGCTTCGGTAAAGAAAAAAACGGATGGCTTAATGAAATTAAATCATTTCGACGCTTCGTTTGATAAAGGCTGTCAGTTTTTCGCCCTTGAGTAGGTTGCGCGAGAGCAGGGCCAGGTCAATGGCCTGGCGGATGAATTTATCGCGACTGGCCTCGTCCTTTTCCTCAGCAATCTTATATACAAAGGGATGGTTGCTGTTGACCACCAGCATATAGCTGTCGGGCAGCTGGCCCATATAATTCATCCCCCCAAGCATCGACATGTCCTTCATGCGGCGCATAAATTCGGGCTGGGTGATGACCATGGGCGGCTCGGTCTCGCTCAGGTTTTCGAACGACACGTGGAAATCCTTACTGTCGAGTTGCTTCTCGATCAGGGGCTGCAGGCTTTCTTTCTGCTTATCGGAAAGTTTGGAAGGCAGCGGGTCTTCCTTGTTGATAAGTTTATCGATCACATCCGAGTCAACCCTTACAAAAGAGGAGTTTTCAAGCTCGGATTCGAGCAGGTTGACGAAGTGGCTGTCGATGGGCGTATCCATGAGCAATACATCGTAGCCCCGATCTTTGGCCAGGTCCACAAAGCTGTGCTGGTCGTCGGGATGGGTGGCATAGAGGTGCACCACCTTCTTCTCCTTGTCGGTCTGGTTGGTCTTGATGTGGTTCTCGTATTCCTCGAGGGTAAAGAATTTATTGTCGACATTTTTAAGGAGGCAGAACTTTTTGGCGCGCTCCCTGAACTTCTCCTCCGATATCATCCCGTATTCAATAAAGATCTTGATGTCGTCCCACTTGGCTTCAAAATCCTGGCGGTTGTTTTTAAAGAGTTCTTCCAGCTTGTCGGCAACCTTTTTGGTGATGTGTCCGCTGATCTTTTTCACATTGCCGTCGCTCTGCAGGAAGCTGCGCGAGACGTTGAGCGGGATGTCGGGCGAATCGATCACCCCGTGCAACAGGGTGAGGAAGTCGGGCACGATGCCTTCAACCGAATCGGTTACAAACACCTGGTTACTATACAGTTGAATCTTGTCGCGCTGCACTTCGAAGTTTTGCTTCACCTTGGGGAAATACAGGATACCCGTCAGGTTGAAGGGGTAATCCACGTTGAGGTGGATGTTGAACAGGGGCTCTTCAAAGCTCATCGGGTAGAGTTCCCTGTAAAAGCTCTTGTAATCCTCGTCCTTGAGCTCTGCGGGTTTTTGTGTCCAGGCCGGTTTTGTGTTATTGATGATGCGGGGTTCCTCAACGGTCACATCCTTTTCCTTGCCCTTCTTGTCCTTTTCCTGAATGGTTTTTTTCTCTGTACCGAACACGATCTCTACAGGCAGAAACTTACAATATTTACTTAAAAGGCCCAGGATGCGCCCCTCTTCGAGGAACTCCTGCGAGTCGTCGGCAATGTGCAGGACGATGTCGGTGCCGCGCTCAGCCTTTTCGGCATCTTCCAGGATGTATTCGGGGTTGCCGTCACATTCCCAGCGAACGGCCTTGGCGCCTTCCTGGTAGGAGCGAGAAAAAATCTCCACTTTTTTGGCCACCATAAAGGAAGAATAGAAGCCAAGGCCAAAATGTCCGATAATAACTCCCCCGTTCTCCTGCTTCTTGTATTTCTCAATCCATTCTTCGGCGCTGCTGAAGGCAATCTGGTTGATGTATTTATTAACCTCTTCGGCCGTCATCCCAATACCCCTATCACTTACTGTAAGGGTTTTTGCCTTGGGGTCGACCTTCACCTCAATACGGGTATCGCCCAGGTCGCCCTTGATCTCGCCCACCGACGACATGGTCCGGAGCTTCTGCGTGGCATCTACAGCATTGGAAACCAGCTCGCGCAGAAAGATCTCGTGATCGGAATACAAAAATTTCTTGATGATGGGAAAAATGTTCTCTGTCTGAACGTTTATCTTACCTTTTTGCATAATATACCTTTATTTGATTTTTTTCCTCAGCTTCCCAAAGGTTGTGCCATTCAGCCCCAACTGCCATTTTGACTGCCTATGGCATACCTTCAGGATTCATCTTGTCAAAATTCTATTTATCTGATATTCAAAAAAATAAAAAATATTTTAAACTTTTTTAGTACTTGGTATTGCATAGTACTAAAAAATGATTTACCTTTGTCTCAACAAATGAAATTGTAACCATGAACCTTGAAAACACAAAAGCACAGATGCGCAAAGGGGTATTGGAGTTTTGTATCCTGTCGCTGCTGTCGAACAAGGAAGCCTATGCTTCCGACCTGATCCAGGAAATGAAGGATTCGAAACTGCTGGTGGTTGAAGGGACCATTTACCCCTTGCTGACCCGGCTGAAAAACGAAGGTCTGCTCTCCTACCGCTGGGAAGAATCGACCGGCGGCCCGCCCAGGAAGTATTACAAGGTAACGCCCCTGGGTGATACTTTTCTCAGGGAACTGAAAAAGACCTGGGATGAACTGGTGGAGGCCGTCGCAAAAGCCACTACACCATAAAGAAGACTTTCATCTATATGGAATCGATTTTTTCATACATTTAACAGGACAAAAGAACCATTGCAAAACAAAAAATAAACACCCAACCATGAAAAAAACATTAACAGTCAACATAAGCGGCATTGTTTTTCATATCGATGAAGACGCCTATGAGAAGCTCAACCAATACCTGGCCAGTGTGCGCCGCCACTTCACGCCCGACGACGGCTGCGACGAAATCATGGCCGATATTGAAAGCCGCATTGCCGAGACCCTGCAAGAGAAAATCAGCGACAGCAAGCAGGTGGTCAGTCTTCACGACGTGCAGGCGGTAATCAGCCAGCTTGGTGAGCCCGACCAGATCGGGGGCGAAGAGGAACCTGCCACAGAAGAAGCGGGCAAAAGGATACGCACCGAGAAAACAGCGCGCCGCCTTTACCGCGACCCCGACAATGCCATCCTGGGTGGTGTGGCCGGTGGTCTGGGCGCCTATTTCCAGGTGGATACCACTTGGATCAGGGTAGCCTTCGTGCTCTTCACCTTTGTTTACGGCTTCGGGCCCCTGCTTTACCTCATCCTGTGGATCGTTGTGCCCAAGGCGCGTTCCACCGCTGAGAAGCTCGAGATGAAGGGAGAGAAAGTCACCATCTCCAACATCGAGCGGACCATACGCGAGGAGCTGGGGGATGTAAAAAAGAATTTGCAGGATTTTTCGGAGGAGGCGCAAGACACCTTCAAAAAAAAAAGTGATTTCGCGTATCAGGACAGCCCTCGAAGAAATTTTGCAACGCTTGCAGGCCGTTTTTTCGGGGTATTTTTCAAAGTCGTCGGCATCCTGATCGGGCTTTTCCTGATGTTCCTGGGGGTCTTCCTCCTGGTGGGATTTGCCTCTGCCCTGCTGGGCGGACCTGTGCTGATCGACTCTGATTTCGGGGTGCAGCTCTTCTCCTTCCCTGCCCTGGCCGAGATCTTCTTCAACAACCGGACCCTGATCAACATGGCCATTATTGGCATCATCCTCGTGCTGGGGATTCCATTGCTGGCGATGATTTATGCCGGCGCCAGGCTCATCTTTGGCTTTGATGCCAGGATCCGGTACTTCGGTTTTGTAACCTTTATGCTTTGGGTGGCTGGCCTGGGCATCTGTCTCTTTATTTTCCTGAGCGGGGCGCGCAACTTCTCAAGCCAGCGCTCGTTTACGCAGGAAGTAATCATACCTGCGCCTGAAGCCGGGCGCCTCATCCTGGATGTGGATGAACAGAAGATCCGCGAGCTGGGCATCAGCCCCACAAGCGACATCAAGTCAGGCCGTTGGGACCTTTTATGGATGACAGAGACCGGGCAGCGCAATGGCATTCCACGCCTGCGCATCCGCACCACCACCTCCGACGAGATCAAGCTGATCATCACCAAGGAGTCGCGCGGGATGAGTCCAGCTGTGGCAATGGACAATGCCAGCAGCGTTGCTTATGGCTTCATCCAGGAAAATAACCGGTTGATCTTTGACCCCTTCTTCACCTTTGATAAATCGGATGGCTGGAGAGCCCAGAAAGTGTTCATCGAGTTGTATGTCCCCGAGAACATTCCGGTGGAAGTAACCGACGGTCTGCGAAAAGCCCTTGATGTGCGCTGGTATATGCGCCACGAAGTTTCAGGGAAAGAAGAATCTTCGCCTGTGCAACAACTGACGATGAACTATTGCCTGCCGGGCGATGCAAGCCTGCTGCGCAAGGCATTCCTGCCTGCTTTTTCAAGTAAACCGGTATATACCCTCTAAGCCCCTGCATTTTGCCCTCGCCCGGGCGTTTTTCAACCTTATTTATTAACTTTGTGTAGCCCTTGCCAGGGCTACACTGCTTTTTATTCCTGAACATTCGATTGATCCCCTTGTTATTTAAGCATTATGGCTGCAAAAAAGAAGGAACACCCCGAAGCTTACGTCAAAGAAGTATTGAACGATTACCGCATTGCCAACGAGAGCCGCCAGGCCAGCTTGCTGGGCCGGCGCGAGGTGCTGACGGGTAAGGCCAAATTTGGCATATTTGGCGATGGAAAAGAGGTGCCCCAACTGGCCATGGCAAAGGCGTTTAAAGATGGCGACTGGCGATCGGGATATTACCGCGACCAGACCTTTATGCTGGCTACCGGCATGATGAGCCTCGAAAGCTTTTTCAGCCAGCTTTACGGCGATACCGATATCTCGGCCAACCCCGACAATGGCGGGCGCATGATGAACAACCACTTTGCCAGCCGCAGCCTCGATGAAGAGGGCAACTGGAAAGACCTGACCAAACAAAAGAACTCTTCGGCCGACATCTCTCCAACAGCAGGCCAGATGCCACGACTGCTGGGACTTGCCCTGGCATCGAAAGTCTTCCGCAATGAACAGGGATTGAAGGATTTCAAAAAATTCAGCGATAAGGGCAATGAGGTGGCCTTCGGCACCATTGGCGATGCCAGCACCAGCGAAGGCCATTTCTGGGAAACCATGAATGCTGCTGCCGTATTGCAGGTGCCCCTGGCGATGTCTGTTTGGGACGATGGTTACGGCATCAGCGTGCCCAAGGAATTCCAGACCGCGAAGAGCAGCATCTCTGAAGCCCTCAGCGGGATGGAGATCAAAAAGAAAGGCGAAAGGGGCATTCATATCTTCCACCAAAAAGCGTGGAACTACGAAGGCCTGATCAAAACCTACGAGGAAGGCGTGGCACTGGCCCGAAAGGAACACGTGCCGGTGCTTTTTCACATCACCGAAGTGACCCAGCCCCAGGGGCATTCCACCTCAGGCTCGCACGAGCGCTATAAAAGCAAGGAAAGACTGGAATGGGAAAAGGAATATGACTGTATTCTGCAAATGCGGCATTGGATCCTTGAAAAAGGAATGGCTACTGAAGAACAGCTCGACGAGATTGAAAAGAATGCAGTGGCCCGGGTGAAGGAAGCCCGGAAAAATGCCTGGGATAACTTCCAGAAGCCCATCCTGAAGATGCGCAAGGATTTCATCGAGCTTGTGAACATCGAGAACTGCAACTGCCGGAAATCGGAAAAGATCGACACCCTGATCAAGGATTTGGGCCGCATCGGCGAGCCCATTCGCAGGGACATCATCTCTACCGCCAAAAAGATCCTGCGGCTGATATGCCACAACTGCGCAAGCGAGAAATCGATGAAGGTGCAGGTGATGAACTGGCTGGAGCAGGCCGTTGCCGACAATACCCAGCGCTACAGCTCGCACCTGTACAGCGAGACAGCCCTTTCGCCCATGAAGGTGAAAGAGGTGGCCCCTGAATATGCCGATGACGCTCCTATGGTCAATGGCCGCGAGATCCTGGTAAACAACTTCGATTACATTTTCGACAAATATCCTGAAGCGCTGATCTTTGGCGAGGACGTGGGCAATATCGGAGGCGTGAACCAGACCCTGGAAGGCCTGCAGAAGAAATATGGCGAGCTGCGCATTGCCGATACGGGCATCCGCGAGGCCACCATCATCGGGCAGGGACTGGGCATGGCCATGCGCGGCCTCAGGCCCATTGCCGAGATCCAGTATTTCGATTACCTGCTTTATGGCCTGCAGGTCCTCAGCGACGACCTGGCCACCCTGCGTTACCGTACTGTCGGCGGACAAAAAGCCCCGCTGATCGTCAGCACCCGCGGCCACCGCCTCGAGGGCATCTGGCATTCGGGCAGCCCCATGAGCATGGTGGTCAACTCGGTCAGGGGCGTCCACGTGCTGGTGCCCCGCGATATGACCCGTGCCGCCGGCTTTTACAACACCCTCATGCAGTGCGACGACCCGGCCATCGTCATCGAACCCCTCAACGGCTACCGCCTGAAGGAAAAGCTGCCCGCAAACATCGGACAGTTCACTCTCCCCCTGGGCAAACCCGAGATCCTGAATGCGGGCACCGATGTCACGCTGGTCACCTATGGCTCCTGCGTAAGGATCGCCCAGGATGCCATTGAGCAACTGAAGGATTATGATGTTTCCGTTGAACTGATCGACGTGCAGTCGCTCATCCCCTTCGACATCCACCACAGCAT
>JAAYLH010000002.1 GCA_012521995.1 Bacteroidales bacterium
ACTCAGCGCTTTGGCAATCAAAGCAAATTGCAATACATCTGCCTCAAATTCCACTTTCTTAGCCATGGAGTGCCTTTTCTATTTGTTTTTTAATCTCTTCCTTTGAAGGCACCATGCCTTTGACCACCACCTGGTTGTTGATGACCAGGGCAGGTGTTGACAAGACCTTATAGGTCATGATCTCCATAATGTCTTCCACCTTGCCGACGATGGCATCAAAATTGTTTTCCTGCACAACTTCACGCGTAAGGTTTTCAAGGGTTTTACACTTAGGGCATCCGGTTCCTAATACTTTAATGTCGAGCGTCATGGCTTGTTATGTTTTTATATTTCGCAAAATGACGAAATGTTTTTCAATTTTCCAAAAAAAATCAAGTGTTTTTTGAAAAAAAATTTTTATAGCTGTTTTTTTCGTCTTAGTTTTGGTTTTCCAATTCAAGGTGATAAATAAAGCCTTTCTGAAAGGGCAAAAGAATGAACAAACACGCACTTGTTGATGATTTCAGTCTGTATGCGACGGCGCTGATCACCGGGCGGAAGAAATTCTTTTCCCGGAACCTTCATGCCCATTCCTTTGAGGAGCATTTCCATAAAATTGACATGCGGGTTCCTGAGTTGATGCAGGAAGGAGAATACGAGCTAAACGTCCATACTTTCAGCGGTGATGTGCATCCGGCCATTAAGGTGGTGCAATGGCTGGGTTTTGATTACCCCACCATCATTTATCACCACGGTAACAATGAGAATCCTTTTGATTTCAGGGATCACGCCAAAAACACCTTTTACCAGATCTTCATGAAATGGCCACGGCGCATCCCTGCCTACCTGATCGTTGTAAGGGCGCCTTTTCACCACGGTAAGCTGAGGCTTTACCTGGATAAAATGACTGAGTTGAATGATTTTATGACGATGGTTGCCGTTTCCGTAAGAATTACTGAGTGGGTGATCCGCCAATTCAGGAGAAGAAGCCAGTCGGCTACCCTGGTTGCAGGGCTTAGTCTGGGGGGATGGGTTACCAATCTTCACCGGGCATATTACAATTCCGCCCAGGCTTACATCCCCATTATGGCAGGGGCAAAACTGGATGAGGTTTTCCTGACCTCATCCTACAAAAAGCTTTGCGGGAAACAGGCCCTTGCCCACCCTGAGGTCATAAAGGATAAGTTGTCTTTTTACAGCAAGTTTCGCAGGGTGACCACCTCCAACCTCTACCCCCTGTTGGCCCGTCACGACCAGTATGTTGATTATTACGTGCAGAAGCCCGCTTACAACGGATTTCCATTGAGGACCATAGACACAGGCCATATTACAGGAACCTTGCGCCCCTACCTAAGCCGCGAACACATTCTTGAGGTGCTCCAAATGCATTCATGAAAAGCGAAGCATAAACCCAAAACAGATACACCATGAGAACCATTGCAACCCCTGTTCCCGTGAAGGAGCGGATCGTTCTGCTTGATGTTTTACGCGGCCTTGCCATCTTTGGAATCCTGATGGTCAATATGCAACTTTTTTTCAGCCCAATGCTGACCGTCGCAATCAGAACGATGGAACAAACGCCCTTGCTGGAACGCCTGTCGATCATTTTTATAAAATTCTTTTTCGAGGGGAAGTTTTATGTCCTTTTCTCCTTTCTTTTTGGCTACGGAGCCTATTTATTCCTCCAAAAAGAAATTAAGGAAGGCAGCAGCATCCTGCCCGTTTACCGTCGCAGGATGTTCATCCTGCTCCTCATTGGCATCCTTCACATTGTGGTGCTTTGGCCTGGCGATATTCTTTCCAGCTACGCACTGCTTGGATTGTTATTACTGGCATTCAGGAAGGCATCGGACAAGAGGTTGCTACAGTGGGCGAGCTGGCTGGTCATCCTGCCATCCCTTCTCACGGCCTTACTGACCTTATTTATCGCCCTGATGATGAATATCCCTGAAGCCGCAACACCTTTGCTTGAAAACCTTGAAGGAAGCGGAAAGCTATTGCAGGGGATGGTTGATAAGGCCATAGCTGTGTATTCTTCCGGCACCTTCGCCGAAATGGCCCGAATGAGGATTACCGAGTACCTGACCATACTTCAGGGAATTGTTTTCTTTTATCCCGTCGTGTTGGCGATGTTCCTGATGGGAATGCTGGCAGCGCGAAAGGCTTTGATACAAAACTTCAGGCATTATATTCCGTTTTTTCACAGGACTGCCATCCTGGGTGCAGCGGTGGGCATTCCCTTAAGCATCCTTTTCGTGGTGTCTTTTTTCATTATGAACCCCCAGAGGCCTGACTTATACCAGGTCCTGAACATGCTTTCAACAGCCCTGGGCGGTGTCTTCCTTGGTTTGTTCTATGTTTCGGTCATCGTTTTAATGCTAAACCGGGGAAAACTGCAGACCTTCAGCAGGTTGCTGGCACCGGTCGGACGTATGGCACTGACCAATTACCTGATGCATTCCATCATTTGTACAAGCATTTTCTATGGCTACGGGTTTGGCCTTTATGGAAAGGTCAGCATTTTCCAGGGCATCTTGCTTACCATCCTGATCTTTGCCCTCCAGATTCCATTCAGCCAATTTTGGTTGAATCATTTCCACTACGGGCCTTTTGAGTGGCTGTGGCGAAGCCTTACGTATGGGAAGCTACAGCCTTTCAGAAAAAAAACATAAACCCTTCAGCTATGGATCCTGTTTTAAAAAAGTTGCAATACAAAGGTCAGCAGGAAGTATTCGTGCTGAATGCCCCGCCTTCCTTTGGGCCCCAGCTGCAGGCTTTTTCTGAGCAGGCCAAAGTGTTCATGCAACTTGATCAGGATCATGCAATTGAATACTTCGTGGCATTTCTTACCCGCAAGGCAGAGATCGATCAGCTGGTGCCCCAAATCGCGCCCTTGCTCAAGGGCGATGCAGTATGCTGGATGTGTTATCCCAAGGGTACTTCAAAGAAATACCCTTGTGATTTCAACCGTGATACCGGCTGGGGGATCATGAAGGCGCACGGCCTGCTTGGCGTTAGCCAGGTGGCCATTGATGAAGACTGGAGCGCCCTGCGATTCCGGAAACGGGAATTCATCAAGGCCCTGACCCGAAAATTCGATACCCATTGAGGGCAGGCATTAACCCGGATAATGCAAACCGGCGCCGGGTCCCAGGGGTAAATCGAGCAGCACCCATCCAATCAGGAGCAGTGACCACATGATGGTAAAGGCAATGGTGTAAGGCAGCATCGTTGATATCAGCGTCCCGATACCGGCTTTTTTATCATACTTCTCAAAGTACACAATGATCAGCGCAAAGAAACTCATCATAGGCGAGATGATATTGGTTACGCTGTCGCCAATACGGTACACGGCTTGTGACAACTCGGGCGAATAACCCAGGAGCATAAACATCGGGATGAACACCGGCCCCAGGATGGCCCATTTAGCAGAGGCGCTGCCCATAAACATATTGATAAAACCAGACAGGACAATAAACAACAGCAGCAGCGGAATCAGACCCAGGTTCATTTGCTGCAGCGTGGCAGCGCCCTTGATGGCTATCAGCAGGCCGAGGTTACTCCATTTGAAGTAAGCCACAAACTGGGCAGCAAAAAACACCAGTACCATAAAGGCTGCCAGGGTCTTAAAGCTGTCCACCATACCCTTCACCACATCTGCATCCGACTTAAACTTCCCAGTAAAGAAGCCATAGGCAATGCCCACGGAGCCCGCGAAGAAGAACAGTACGGCAATGAATCCCTTCAGCAAGGGAGAGTGAAGCAATGAGTTATCGGGTCCGCGCAGAAATCCATTCTCGGGAAAAAGGCCAATGAATACCACGACGAACCAGATGCCAATTACGGCCAACACCCAGTTGAGGGCTTTTCGTTCTTTGGGTTCCAGGGGCTCGAGGACCTCGGGTTTCACCTCACCTTTGTAGGGTCCCAGGCGCGGTTCCACGAAACGTTCAGTAACCCAGGTTGCCCCAATGGCAATGATAAAAGTGGATGCCACCATAAAGAAATAGTTTGCAGTAGGCAGCACATAATAAGTGTCGTCGAGGATACGGGCTGCCTCGGTAGAGAGGCCTGCCAGCAAAGGGTCAATGGTCCCGATAAACAGGTTGGCGCTGAAGCCCCCGGAAACCCCGGCAAAGGCGGCGGCCATCCCCGCGATGGGGTGCCTGCCCAGAGAGTGGAAGATGATTCCCCCAAGCGGGATGATCAGCACATAACCCAGGTCGGAAGCGATATTCGAAAGGATCCCGGCAAACACCACCACAAAGGTGATCAGCTTGGCGGGAGATTTCAGCACCATAAGCCTGATGGCTGCACCTATCAGGCCGCTGCTCTCGGCAATCCCAATACCAAGCAAGGCAACCATCACAATTCCTAGCGGAGCAAAACCTGTGTAGTTGTCGACCATCTCAAGGATTATGCGGTGAAGGCCTTCACGGGAAAGGAGGTTTACTGATTTTACCACTTCCCCCGTAGCAGGGTGAACGGCAGTCCAGTCAAGCCAGTGGCCAATCATCGACAGCAAAAGGGCAGAAATTGCGAGGATGGCAAACAGGCTTGCGGGGTGAGGCAAGGCATTGCCCGCTTTCTCGACAAAGCCGAGGAATCCTGAGAATTTGCTTTTCTTTTTGGTCATATAGGATGGTTAATTGAGTTACTTGATTGAAATCAGTCTACAAGGTCGTAGCCGTGGTTTTTGCCCTTTTCAATGGCAGGAATACCGTCCTGCAGCCAAACAGGGGCGGGTGCGCCCTTGAGGTAATAATCGAAGAACTGGTACATCCGTACCGAAAGGTCCATGCGATTGGGCCATTTGGTGAGGTTATGGGCTTCATCATTGTATACCAGCAGCCAGGAAGGCTTAGAGAGCCTGCGTAAGGCCATAAACATTTCAATGCCCTGGTACCATGGCACGGCCCCATCGTTGTCGTTGGCCATGATCAGCAGGGGAGTTTCAATCTTATCGGCAAAAAAAACGGGAGAGTTCTCGATGTATCGGAAAGGCTTTTCCCAAATGTTACCTCCGATACGGCTCTGGGTCTGTTCGTACTGAGACTGCCTGCTACGCCCGCTTTCCCAGCGGATACCACCATAGGCGCTGATCATATTGCTGACGGGAGCCCCGGCCATAGCCGCCTTAAACATATTGGTGCGGGTCACCAGGTAGGCAATCTGATAACCACCCCAGCTTTGCCCCTGAAGGCCCATGTTCTCACGGTCAATAAAGGGAAAGCGCTCAACCATTGCCGATGTGCCACTCATAATGGCATTATAGGCGCTCTCGCCCGGAAAGCCATCCTTGTAGGTGATGTCAGGAATAAAGATGGCGTAACCATTGCTGGTGCAATAGGCACGGTTGATTGTCGAGCGGCTGGGGGAAGGAATGATATGGGAATGCAGGCCGTCGGATGATTTCTCGTAGAAATACACCAGGAGGGGATACTTTTTGTTGGCATCAAAATCCTCAGGCAGGTATAGCAATCCCTGCAGTTTCTGGTGGTCAAAATCAAGCCATTCAACCAGTTGAACGCTGCCCCAATAATAATCGCTTTGCTGGGGGTTCACATCAGAAATACACACCCCACCGGAAAAATCGCTGGTTGCCGTCCAGATGTTTCCATACTCCTTAAAGGTAGATCGGCGCCAGATATAACGTTCGGCGTTTTTAGCTTTCTGCAATTGATTGAAGGAGGCATCTTCAAAGAGCAGGGAGGCCAGTTGTCCGTTCTGCAGGGCAAAGTAACCATTCTGCTTGGTGAGGATATTAAAGCCATCAAAGATCAGGCGATCATTCAGACGGTAGAAATATTCATCGGGAACCAGGTTCTGAATGCGGAAACGAATGTTATTTTCGCGCCCGTAGCCCAGGGTAAGATTCTCAGGGGCTCTTCTTCCCGTAGGGTCTATTTTCCATATGTCAAAGCGGTCATTGATCAGGACGTAGGCATCGTTTTCAGTCCATCCGCTGAAGCCATAGGGTCCTGCCTCGGCGGGCATATCCTGTTCTTCGTTATGGAACGGATAGGGGATATCGGCTGTAAGGCTTCGGGTTGTTTCCTTATCAAATTCATACACCATCCACTGTTGTGCTTCGGCATCAAACCAAGTAAGGAATTTCCCGGAGGGTGACAGCATGGCGCGCGCGCGCATCCCCTTCACAAAGAGGTTTCGGCTGCCGTCTTCCAGGCTCACCAGGTACACGTCGCGGGCCGAGGAGCCTGCCCAGCTTGATTCGACCTCATAGGGCTCGCTCGTATAACCCAGTCCGAAGTTAAGGTTGTGGTCCCTGTCAAGCATAATATCGGGCATTTTCTCATCGGTCAGCTGGACAAATTCCTTCTGGCGAATATTGTACACGGCCAGAAAGTTGCGGTTGCGTTCACGTCTCAGGGCGTTGAGCTGCAGGGTGTGCAATACGGGTTCTTGCCAGTGCCAAAGGTCAAGAGAATAGCGTTCTTCGGGCAGGAGGGTATCCTTTTCTTCTGCAACGGGAGCAGGGGCAGTGCCCAGGAAGAGCCGCTGCCCATTCTTCGAGAAATAAGGTTTACGGTTGTGGCTTGGGCTATAATCTGCAGGCATGCCTGCAGTGGCGCGGGAGACCACTTCTTCCAGGCGGTTGCGTCTCTGCTCCCAGAGCCACAGGCCAAACACCTTCACATCGCCCGTATCGGCGCTGTGCAGCCAGGCAAGTTGCGAGCCCGCAAAATCAACATTCAGCTCACGGATCTCCCCTTCCCTTTCATCGATCACGTTTTCGCGCTGCCGACCGGTTTCATAAACAACCACTTTTTTCAACTTCAGACTATCATCCTGCTTGATCTCAGCCACTCCGGCCACAAGGTTCCCCTGGGGCGAAATGAGGTATTCGCCAATGTCGTTAATCTGATGGAGGGTGCCGTTGAGGGGGTTGTATACAAACAGGTTCTTGGTTTTAGGAGGTTCCTTCACATCCACTGAATCAACAGGGGGATCCTGATCCTCAGGTTCAGGCTCACGGCTTCTGCGCCTGTTGTTTTCACCACCGGTATGGTCAATATGGTACACCATCCAATCGGAGGGTTCTTCGGGCAGGGCAAAGCTTACGGGTCCTGCAAACTTCTCCAGCGAGCGGTCAAAGAAACGAAAAATCCCCAGGGAATCGGTGGGCATCTCTTCCTTTTTCTTTTTATCGACCTTCGCCTGACGCACCACGGCATTCTGGGGTTTTATATAAAATGCCACGAAGCCGCTCGCAGGTGAAATCCTGGCGCGATAACCCCGGGGGATACGCAGCTCTTCGCCGCTGTCAAAATGATGGATCACCAGGGTACCGTCACCATCCTGGGGGTTTATCTCGTAGACCAGCCATTGGCCGTCGGCCGAGAGTTGCTGGCCTGAGATATTATTCCAAATGGCGTAATCATCGGAGGTAAGGCGTTTTTTCTCCTGGGCAGTAGCCAGGAAAACCATAAATAAGGAAAAAAGCAGGACTGCACTGGCCCGAAATTTCATAAAAATCGCGTTTTAAGGTTATTATTCGGGCCCTAAAATATAAAAAAATCGTGAAAACAACAGCAATAAAAATTACGGTATGATGCGTCAATCGTCAAGTTTCACATCTTCCAGCTCAGCATCCTCGTCAATATCGTCGTCTTCATCGCGATCATAGTCATCCTTGTCGTCATCTTCCTCATCCTCTTCATCTTCGCCCGATGACTTAAAAATATCGGGTTTTAACGAGGCAGCCTTTTTCACATCACGCAGGCCTTGCTCACGCTGGTTAGATTCGAGATAGGCTTCGGCCCGTGCCAGGATAGCTACAAGGTTCTTAGGACCGAGTTTTATGGAGGTACTCAGAAACTCAATGGCTTTCTTATATTCCTTGCGCATCAGGGCCACCAGGCCTTTGCCGTACCAGCCCTCAGGGCAGCCCTTGTCAATGTCTATTGCTTTTTCAAAGGCCATCAGGGCATTATCGTAATCTTTCATCAACAGGAAAACCCCGCCCAAATCAAGCCAGGCCTCCCCATTTTCTTCCGTAAGGCTAATGGCTTTCTCCAGGTCCTTGACGGCGTCCTTGTATTTCTCTTCGGCTCCGCGCAGCAATCCCCTTACATGGTAGGCACGATGGTCCTTACTGTCGATTTTGATCATGGCTGACAGGTCCTTCAGGGAAGACTCAAAGTCATCAGAGCGAAAAAAGCAACACGCCCTGCCATACAGTGCATCCATATTTTCCGATTCCTTATCCAGCAATTCTGAAAACATCTCTCCTGAGCCTTCATATTCCTTTTTATAGAATTTCTGCCAGGCTTTCTCGAGAAATCCGTTCTGTTCTTGAGGGTTGGTTTTGGTCATTTCGGGCTGAAAACGTTCGTTGTAATAAAAACACAAAACATTTTAGACAGGTCCCGGCGCAATTTCCACAAAAAAATGCAGGTCAATTGGCGGGTTTCAACGCACCAAATATAATCAACCTAATGAAAAGGAAAAAAAATAAAGAAAAATTTAAAAAAGGTTGATACCTTGGCATGCCTGCAAAGCCTTAACTAGCGGGATTTTGTTACTTTTGAAAAAAAAGGGATATGTGTGGTATAGTAGGATTCTTCTCGCGCAAGAGTTGGCTGTCGGAAGGCGACCTGATACGAATGATCGGTTCGGTGGCTCATCGCGGCCCTGATGCCCGGGGGGCATTTCTGGAGGATTCCGCAGGGCTGGGCCACAGAAGGCTGAGCATCATCGACCTGTCTGAGGCAGCCAATCAGCCCATGCACTCACATTGTGGACGCTATGTGATGGTATACAATGGCGAGATCTACAACTTCCGCGAAATCCTGGAGGAGATCCGGAAAGAACAACCCGATTTTGTCCCCAGGACAAGTTCCGACTCCGAGGTGGTGCTCCAGGCCTTTGCCCTGTGGGGAAAAGCCTTCACTTCGCGCCTCAACGGGATGTTTGCCATCGCCATTTACGACCGCCAGGCGCATAAACTCTATCTTTTCCGCGACCGAATGGGCATCAAGCCCCTCTATTACTTCTACGACGGCGAGCATTTTGCCTTTGCTTCCGAGCTGAAAGGGCTCCTGGCCGTTACCGAAATCAGGCAACGGCTCAGCCTGAACCGACAGGCCGTGGCGCTGTTTCTTCACCTGGGATATATCCCCTCGCCCATCAGCATCTTCAAGGAGGTAAAAAAATTCCCATCAGGCAACCTGGCCACGGTAGACAAGGACGGCATAAGCATCGCGCCCTGGTGGCAGGCCTCGTCCAAAGTGGAATCGTCGGTGATCTTTGACCCCGGTGAGGCATTGGAGCGCTTTGAGCATTTGCTGGAAAGCTCGGTGCAATACCGTCTGATCTCCGATGTGCCTTACGGGGCGTTCCTGAGCGGAGGCATCGACTCAAGCCTGGTGACCGCAATGGCTCAGAAGGTCAACTCAGGACCTCTAAGCACCTTCACCATAGGTTTCCCTGAAACGAAATACAACGAAGCCGACTTTGCCCGCACCATTGCAGCCCACCTGGGCACCCAGCACAACGAGTTTACCGTCACCGAGCAGGAAGCCCTGGATTGGCTGCCCACCTATTTTGACACCTACGATGAGCCCTTTGCCGACTCTTCGGGCATCCCCTCCCTGCTGGTGGCCCACCTGGCCCGGCAGAAAGTCACCATGATCCTCACGGGCGATGGAGGTGATGAATTGTTTATGGGTTATGGCGCCTATAAATGGGCCGAGAGGCTTGGAAGCAATTATCCGCTCTTCCTGCGCAATGCGGCAGCGGGCCTGCTCGAAAAAGGAAACCTGCGCAGCAAACGCGCCGCCATGCTGTTCCGCTACCCCGACATGGACCATTTCAAGAGCCATATCTTCAGCCAGGAACAGTACTTCTTCTCGGGCAACGAGGTGGAAGACCTGCTGCTCGAGGTGGAAGACCTCCCTGCCATGCAGGAAAGCTTTCCCAGCCTGCTGCGCGAGCTGAGGCCTGCAGAACAGCAAGCACTCTTCGACCTGCATTATTACCTGCCCGATGACCTGCTTGTAAAAGTAGACCGCGCCACCATGGCCCAGGGCCTCGAAGCCAGGGTGCCCCTGCTCGATTACCGCATCGTTGAGTTTGCCCTGAACCTCGACTACAAACTCAAGGTAAAAAACGGGCAAACCAAATGGCTGATGCGGCAGCTGCTGAAGAAGTTTGTCCCCTCCGAGCTCTTCGAGAGGCCCAAATGGGGCTTCTCCATCCCCCTGCTGAAATGGCTTCAAAACGACTTGAAATTCCTTGCCGACGAGCACCTGTCGGAGGAAGCCGTCAAACGAACCGGGGTGCTGAACCCCGAAGAAGTAAAAAAACTACTCCACGCCTTTTACGGGCAGGGAAAAACTTATCTATACCAGCGCGTCTGGGCATTGATCGTGTTGCAGCGCTGGCTTGAAAATAACCCGCTTAAGAAAAACATAACATAAGATTAATATTCCCATAACGAAAGGTTAACCGCGATTTAACAATCGCGTAAGACAAGGTCCTTAGCTTTGCTCAAGCAACATTAACAAACAAAAAATGCTAAGGATCAGGACATTGCTTTTCATCTGGGCCATATTTCCGGCCTTACTCACCCATGCAGCCCAATTCAGGTCAGAACCCCTAGGGTCAGACCCCGGCCGTGGCAGCATCAGTGGAACGGTAGTCGACCAGAAAACAGGGGAGACCATCGTCGGAGCCAACGTGATCATTGAAGGCAGCCTAACAGGCGCCGCCACAGACCTCAACGGGCACTTCAGCCTCGACAATCTCGAGCCCGGGGTGTACAACATCCGGGTCAGCTTTATTTCCTATGAAGGGGTTGTGGTAGAGGGCGTGCAGGTGGAAGGCGGGAAGACCGCCCGCTTGAACGTGATGCTTACCGAAAAAGAGATGAACCTGGAAGGCGTCCAGGTCTCGGCCAAACGGGTGACGCATACCGAAATGTCGCTCATCACCTCTATCCGCTCAAGCAACCTTGTAGTCAGCGGGATATCGGCCCAGCAGATCAGCCGTTCGCAGGACAGCGACGCAGCAGCAGTGGTGAAGCGCATCCCCGGAGTCACCCTGGTCGATAACCGCTTTATCATGGTTCGTGGGCTGGGCGAGCGCTACAATGCCAGCATGCTCCACGACACCTATGCCCCCAGCATGGAAACCGATGTCCGTTCCTTCAGCTTCGACATCATTCCCAGCAACCTGTTAGACCGCATCATGATCTACAAAAGCCCCTCAGCCGATCTGCCGGGCGACTTTGCAGGCGGGGTCATTCGTGTCTACACAAAAAGCATCCCCGAAGAAAACGGGCTACAGATCTCCTATTCAGAAGGTTATGATCCCGATGCCTCCTTCCGTGATTTCAAAAGCCAGCAAAACGGCAAGTGGCACTGGCTGGGCTTCAACGACGGCATCCACTCACTGCCGGGTGATTTCCCCGAAAACCTCCGTGCCATAGCCAACAACCAACAGGCGGTTACCCAGGCAGGGCAAGCCCTGAGCAACAACTGGGTCCCCGTCAACTCAACCAGCGGCCTGAACCACAGCCTCCACCTCTCAGGAGGGTATTCTTTTAAACTGGGGAAAGCCACGATAGGAAATATAACGGCAATCTCATACAACAACAGCAAATCCATTGACAATGTGGACCGTGCCGATTTCAATGCCTATGATCTGGAGATGCAGCGCAAATCGTTCATCTACCGGTTCAATGATGAGAAAAACGCGCAAAACATCCGCACCAGCCTGATGCACAACTGGTCGGTAGCCATTGGCAAGGGCCATACAATAGAGCTGAAGCACCAATTTTACCAGCTCAGCAATTCGGAATACGTGCTTCGTACGGGCCCGCATTTCGACTTTAACTACAACGCCTCCAACCACTCATTCCAGCAGATTTACAGGGGCCTTTACTCAGGGCAGCTGACAGGCTCTCACGAATTCTTCTCGGGCAAAACCACCCTGAACTGGACGGCAGGCTATGGCTATTCGTTCCGCGAAGAGCCCGACTACCGCAGGTACCGCTCCGACCTCGACACCCTTACCCGCCAAACCACCCTCTACGTGCCCTTTGGAGCGGCAGCGGCCTATTTCCTGGGCCGGTTCTATTCAGAAATGGAAGAAAACAATCTGACCGGGGCCCTCAACCTCACCCACCACTTATCATTCCACCGCTTCCCCGGCTTTGTGCCTGAGCTGAGTGCAGGGGTGTTCTACGAAAACAAGGACCGTTACTTCAATTCGAGAAACCTGGGCTATGTAAGGGCCAACACCATGCAGTTTAACCAGGACTTGCTTGGGAACAGCATCGATCACCTGTTCCGGCCCGAAAACATCAACACCACCAACGGCATCAAGATCGATGAGCAAACCAACCCTTCCGACTCCTACAAAGCCTTCAATACCCTGATGGCAGGATATGCAATGCTTACCCTGCCCCTGAGCCAAAAAATCAAAATGATCGGTGGGTTGCGCCTGGAGCACAACCGCCAAAGCATGCACAGCTTTTCCCTCAGCAACCAGCCCATCGACGTGGCCTACCCTGTGACCAGCTTTCTGCCCTCGGCCAACCTGACCTACAACTTCAACAGCAGGATGCTTGTCAGGGCCGCCTACGGCAAGACCCTCAACCGCCCTGAGTTTCGGGAGCTGGCCCCTTTCGGCTTCTACGACTTCAGCTTCAACCTGGTCAAGAAAGGCAACGAATTCCTTCAGACCGCCTACATCCACAATGCCGATATGCGCTGGGAATTCTACCCCTCGGCGGGCGAGACCGTGTCCTTGGGGATGTTTTATAAACACTTCATCAACCCCATCGAGTCGAAGTTCATCGACGGGGGAGGCTCAGGCGGCATCAAAACCTTCAGCTATGAGAATGCCGAAAGCGCAGTAAGCCAGGGCCTCGAAACAGAAGTCCGCAAATCAATGGCAGGTTTTACGGGCGTTCGCTTCATTGACGATTTGAGCATCCTGTTCAATGCCGCTGTCATCAAGAGCAAGGTGACCCTTGGCAAGGCGGGCGAGGGGCAGCAGGTGAGCAACCGCCCCATGCAGGGCCAGTCGCCCTTCATTGTAAATGCAGGCCTGTATTACCGCAACGAGCGCCGTGACCTCACCCTAAACCTACTGTACAACATTGTGGGCCAGCGCATCTTCATCATTGGCTACCACAGCTACCCCGACATTTACGAGATGCCCCGCAACCAGCTCGACCTGACCCTCTCGAAAAGATTTGCCAACAAGCTGGAGTTCAAATTCGGGATCCGCGACATGCTCAATGAGGCGGTTGTCCTCATGCAGGATGCCAACCAGGACGGGGTATTCGATCTAGAAAAAGACCAGGTTATCCAGCGTTTCAGGCCCGGCTCACGATTCTCCCTGGGCATTTCCTACAAACTTTAAATTCGCTTCAAGCCTTTCCCTTCTGTAACCCACCCCTTGTGGTTGTCATTTCCCAAAGGAATGGCACCATGAGGGTTGGGATCCGGTGGGGATTCTTTTTATAATCCTCTCTTTTCAGGAAGATATCAAATTCGGAGTTCAGACGTAGTTAACACGTAGTTAACACGTAGTTTAGACGTAGTTCAGACGTGCATACACGTTTAAAATTCGTGTTAACTACGTTTAAAATACGTTTGACCTTCGTATGAAATTCCTTTCTGTTCCAAGCCAAATATGGAAAAGCAGGGGGAAGGGAAACCATCTTCAGCAGGTAACACTGGCTTAACGTATTGATAACAAAAAGGTGATAAACCCTTAATAATGGCTTAACGCGGCGGAGATAATTTTGCATTATTCAATTCAAAACAAAGCGAAAACCATAATTAAAAACCATAAACATGAAGATGGAATCAACACAAATGATTCACAGGGCCATGAAAACCCTGGGCTTACTGACCCTGCTTGCAGTATCGGGTCTGATGCTTTGGTCCTGCGAGAAGAATAATGAACTCAAGCCGGCGCCAGTCCTTATGCTCAGCGCCCCCTCAGCGATAAATGCCGCAGGGGCCGAGGTCAGCACCACCCTTTCGATCACAGCCCCTGAGGGGATCAAGTCGCTCAATGTCCTGAAAAACGGGGTTCCGGAGCCTTCTGTTTCCTTCCAGGGCGAGACCAGCCTCGAATATGAATACTTCTATACGGTGGAGAACCTTCCCACAGGTACCCAGGTCAATTTTTCATTTACGGCCATTGATATTGAAAACCGTCCTTCAGAGGTTCAGCTTTTCTCGGTAACAGTAGCGGCCAAATCGATTGTGGAGGTTCAGGAAGGTGAGATCACCGGAACGGAGACCTGGACTGCCAACAACATTTACCGTCTGAATGGCTTTGTAAGAGTCGCTGAGGGGTCCAAGCTCATCATTGAGCCCGGTACCCTGATCATTGGCGATCGTCAGTCTAAGGGCACCCTGATCGTCCAGATGGGTGGTCAGATCTTTGCCGAGGGCACCGCTGAACAACCCATAATCATGACCTCTGAGAATGCGCCCGGTTTCCGCGAGCCCGGTGATTGGGGCGGGCTTGTGATTTGCGGGCGCGCCCCCAACAACATTACAGCCAGCACAGGCCAGCCTGTGGAGCTGGAAGGCGGTTACGGCGGTTTCCACGGTGGCAACCTCCCCAACGACAACTCGGGTGTGATCCGTTATGTGCGCATTGAATATGCCGGGATTCCAATCAACCCCAACGAGGAGGTCAACAGCCTGACACTAGGCAGCGTGGGCTCGGCCACCACCATTGAGTACGTCATGGCCTCCTACGGGCTGGATGACGCCTTTGAATGGTTTGGCGGCACTGTCAACGCAAAATACCTGGTGGCAAACCGCAACCTGGATGACGACTTCGATGTGGATCTGGGTTTCTCGGGCAAGGTACAGTTTGCCGTTTCTGTTCGTGGTGCTGCACTGGCCGATCAGTCGGGCTCCAATGGCTTCGAAGTGGACAACAACGGATCGGGGAGTGCTGCCGAGCCTTTCAGCTCGGGCGTATTCGCCAACGTAAGCCTGATAGGCCCCAAGAAAGATCGTGAGCGGGCCATCAGTCTTCAGTTTCAGCATGCAGCCCAGTTGCGCAGGAACTCACGCATCAGCATGTACAACAGTTATATGACAGGATATCCAAACGGGCTTTACATTGACGACGACAAGGCAGGATCGGGCCAGGCCGCCCTCGACGGGCATTTGCAGATCCGCAACGTTTACCTGGCAGGCGTAAACCACTGGGGAGGCAATGGCTACGGCTCGGAAGGCACCGTTTTTGAAGGGGCACCCTCCAATGGAGCACAGCATCCCAACAACCCAAGGGGGATGGCGCTGAAAAGCCATGCCAATTTCCCCGGAGGTCATGATGCCTACGTGACCTGGTTTAACACGGAAGCCTTCAACAACCATCAGCTAAGCAAATGGGAAGACCTGGGCCTACAGGGTAGTGCCTTTGAAATTGGGGCACCCGTTTTCACCCTTTCGGGAAACAGCCCGCTGCTGAACGGCGCCCGCTGGACCAACACCCCCAAGGCCGACGACTTCTTCCAGAAGGTAGATTTCATCGGAGCTTTTGGCAACACCGACTGGACCGAGGGCTGGGGCGAATGGAACTGCCACCTTGTAGCATATTTTTAATGAAAAGAATATCCTTTGCAAAACGCCGGAAAGAGATTTCCGGCTATTGCATATTAAGCTGTGATGGGATGAACCGAAAGCTTTTAGTGATTCTGATGATTTCAGTACTTGTCCTTTCCGCTTGCCGTTCAGGTAAAAAAGCAGAACAACCGCTTGCCCCCATTGGAATGGAGCAGTATGCCCCGGGGAAGTATTTCAGCCCTCAGGAAGGGGACAGCCTGATGGTTGATCTGGTTACCTATATTGGCGTCAAGCCGGGCGGGGCAACCAGCCAGACCCGTTTTGAGCCCCGGTTTCGCACCTATTATACGCAGCAGGCAAAGCAGTTCAAAATGCTGTTCCTTCATAAAAGCGAGGAGGCTTTGTATTACTATTACCTGCTCAGGCCTGCGCGGGATTTAAAAGGCGACAGGCGCGGCGTGGGAGGCAGGTTCCGGATGGAGGATGGCAGAATAGAATGCTTTGAAGAGCTCTTCAATACCCCGGCCGGAGATGAAGAAAGCCTTGGGCATATCGGCGAAAGCCTGTTCCCGGAACTTGTGAAAGAAGGGAATGCAGACAGGTTCTTGGGAAACAACCAGTATATTGAATGGCCCGATGAGCGGTTGAAGTACGATAAGGAGTTGCACGAATGGCGATACGATGTACAATAAAAAAAAGCCCTGGAAGGTTCCGGGGCTTTTTCATGAAAAACAAAACCGGGGGATTATTCAACTTAGTCGGGACAAGGTAACATCTTAGGTTTCTTATTGGGCGGGCCCTGGTTGAAATGGTAGATAAGCGAAATTTCGTGGGATCCGCCGGTTGAGTTGACCAGTCGTGAGACGGTCATATCGTAGCTGTATCCAATGCGGAAATTATTGGTTCGCAGGCCAAACATAGCCACCACGGCATCATTGTTGAAGAGCCCATGTACGTGGTTGTTGAAGATGGGGATACCCCTGTAGAGCACGCCAAGGGAAATGGGGTGAATGCTCCAGTAAATGCCGAGATCGAGCTGGTTGTATTTCCCCTGGTTTCGATAGAGCATGGCCAGTGAGATGCTTTCGCCGCGGTCGCCCATAAGCCTGCCCCCGAAATCAAAACGGTAACCTCCAAATACAGAGAACTTCATGGGGATTCTGCTTTTCTGGCCTTCCACCATGCTTTGGTTGGGTCGCATCAGGTGGTCGACAGTAAGGCCGGCCCAGGCAAAATCAGAATAGGTCATCAGGGAGGAAGTGGCATCGAAATAGCCCACCCGGTCGATGGGTTGTACGGGGTTAAAAGTAGAGGGGTCGTGGATGCCATTGAGGTTAAGCTGGTCGCCAAAGGTAAGACGGTAGAAGTCGAGCGATCGCTCGGAATAGCTGAAAGACACGCCGGGGCGCATGGTCCAGCGGTGATCGAGCTGGAAGTTGTACGAATACATCAGGGTAGCTGTGTTATTAGCCAGGTTGCCGGTACCGGCCTGGTCACGGCTGATGAGGATTCCTGCTCCACTACGGTAGTTATGGAAATAGTGGTCGAAAGAGAATGCATAGGTTACGAAAGCCCCGGGAATCGAGGGCCACTGGTTGCGGTAATTCATCACCACCCGGCTGCCGTCAGTACCGCCCGCAAAGGAAGGGGCAATATACAGGGGTGCCGCGTAGAACTGCGAAAACTGCGGGTCCTGTGCTTTCAACGGAACAACTCCCGGTCCACTAACCATCAAGGCCAGGAGCAGGATTCCCGGTATCAGGTGCAGGCGGTATGTTTTGCGTCTGTTTTTCATGCGTTTTTACTTAAAGCGTGTAATCTTCCCGGTTGAAAAAATTTTTCTTAACGAATCAGGGTAACATCCCCGGCTTTGACCACTTTACGGCCTGTACCGGCACAGGTGTACCAAACTTTCCAAACATAGACATCCATCTTCGCTAGTTTTCCGCGGTAATAGCCATCCCAGCCAAGCTCCAGGTCTTCGGTACGAAAGACCAGCTCACCCCAGCGGGTATAAATCTCCATCACATAATCTTCAATTCCTGTATAAACGGGATAGAATACGTGATTCAGGGGGTCGCCCGTGATGTAGCTCCCGCCATTGGGGCCATTCTCATCGGGGGTAAAGGCATTGGGGAAATAAAGGACACAATCCTCTTCAGCGCCCACAGCACCTTCCTTGATCAATGTATCGTAGCATACCGGGTCAGTGTCGTTGCCCACGGTAAGGCGGATATCGTAAATGCCTACCTGCTGGTAGTAGTGCAGGGGTTCAAACTCATGGGTAATGGTGCCGTCGCCCAAATCCCACTCCCAGGAATGGGCCAGGCTTGACAGGTTCACCAGTTGAATGGGCTCATAGGGCAAGGTCACGAATTCGGGCAATACCCTGAAATCAGCAACCGGAGGCTGGTGTACTGTAACGTGGTGATAGGTTGAATCAACCCCACCAGCTCCCGAGACCAGCAGTTTCACGTTGTACAGGCCCGGCTCGGTAAAGATGTGCAGGGGATTTGGCTCGGCGGAGGTGGTCCCGTCATCAAATTCCCACAGGTATGAGATACCATAAAGGCTGTTGTTTGTGAATTTCACCTCAAAGGGCGGGCAGCCCTTATCTGCAGCCTGGACTTCGACCACAGGCTTGGGGGCATGAATGATCACCTGGCGGGTGATGTTATCGGCACACCAGGCATTCTCGACCTGCAGGTTTACATTATAAATGCGGGTTGAGAAATCGTTGTTGGTCCATTGGTAGTTATGAGAAAAGTTACCCGGGTCGTAATCAAAATCATATACATTGCCATCGTCCATTGTCCAGGAATAGTTCCACTGTCCGGGGAGAGACTGGTTTTCAAAGACCACGGTGGTATTGGGATAGACTTGCTCGAAGGGGTTGGCAGAGAAGTCGGCTATGGGCTGTGGATATACAGTCACCAGTTTTTGAATGGTATCGAGGCAGCCATAGGGTGAGGTTGCTGTAAGCAACACATCGTAATAAGTGGTTTCCTGATCAAAAGCATAGAAGACGTGTCCGGGATTATTTCCAATAGACTGGGTATTGTCGGCAAAATCCCATACGAACTGGTTTGCCCTCAGGGTCTGGTTCACGAAGTCAAGGCTCAGAGGGGTGCAACCCTCAAAAAACCCGCTTGCGGTAGTGTATTCAGCTTCCACTTCAGGATAAACCCTAACATTTTGCGAGAAGGTGCGATCGCAACCCCAGTCGTTAATGGCCTGCAACACTACAGGATAGCTTGCCACGGTATCGGTGAGGTTGCGGAATGTCCATTCAAAATCACCTGCTTCGCCAGTGTCATCATCACCCAATTCCCAAATAAACTGGGTACCCCCAATCGACTGGTTATCGATCATCACCTCGAGGGGCGAGCAGCCCTGAAGGATGCTTAATTCAAATTCAGAGCGGGGTCGCGGGAAAACAGTGATGGTGCGTGTGATCTCTGATTCACATCCAAACGCACTCTCGGCGGAAAGCTTCACATGATACTGCAGTTCATCTGTAAAGCTGTTATTTACGAAAACGTGCTGTGGTTCGGGGTCATTGGTCTCCACGCCGTCGGTAAATTCCCAGTCATAAAAGTCGCCCCCCTGGGTGATGTTCACAAAATCGACAGTAAGGGGATGACATCCCTGGAGGTCTCCGCTGAAGTCGGCCTGGATGACGGGATATGCGGCCACTTGGCGGCTGAAGGAGTCATCGCAGCCGTAGGTATTTTCGACCTCGAGCTGAACGGTAAACCATCCGATTCCCTGGCCAGCGGGTTGTACATAAATGTGAGACACTGAGCCTTCCTGGTTTGAGGTATTGCCATCCCCGAAATTCCAATCGTAGCGGTAGGCCCCTAAGGACAGATCATCAAAGGAAATTTGCACAGGGCTGCAGGCGGGGTCTTCAGGAGCGCCAAACAAGGCTTTGGGGCGGGGATAGACCTCAAGGGTTACCTCTACCGAATCGCGGCAGCCAAACGCGTTGGAGGCCCGCATGGTGGTGGTATAGAAGGCCGATTCGGTGTGGCTGAAGTTGTTAAAGATATGCGTATGGCTTTGCCCCTGTTCAATGGAGGTACTGCCGTCGCCATAGTTCCATTCGTAAGGCAGGGTAGCTGTTGCACCGCTCGTATTGTTGAATATCTGGGCTTCAAAGGGATGACAGCCGGCCAGCTCAGGAAGGCTAAGATCGGCCAGCACCATGGGAAAGGCCATTACATTCATGACAATGGTATCACGGCATCCATGATCATTGACCACAATCAGCTGAGGCTGGAAATTTAACAGCTCATCGGAAGTATTGTTATAGAGGTGGGTCTGGTTGCCCGGCGCGGCGTCATTATTGCTTCCATCCCCAAAACTCCACTGGTTAAAGGCGTTGCCGATCGAATGATCGATCAGGGAGACCTCAAAGGGTGCGCAGCCCTGGTTTTCGGGCATCTCAAATGCTGCAACAGGTTTTGGATAAACGGTAACAGGCATGGTGATGGTGTCGCGGCAATTGGCCGAGGAAACGGCAATGAGGCTGACATCGTAAATGGCAATATCGGTAGGGCTGTCGTTGGTAAAGGTCCTGGAAGGGTTGTTGAGGGTAGCTGTGCCCCCATCGCCAAACTCCCAGTAAAAATTGTGGGCATTGATTGAATTGTTCTGGAAGCTGACCTCGAGGGGGTGGCAACCCGAGGATTCCATGCTGAATTCGGCCACCACTTCGGGGTTAATAGTGATTTCGCGCACCTGCTCCTCAAAGCAGTTATAATCGTTCTGCACCCAGAGCGACACCTGGTAGGTCTGGGCAGTGGGGCCTGTATTTGTATAGCTGTGGCTAAGCTGCCCGGCGTCTGACACTGAAGTGCTCCCATCGCCAAAGCTCCACAAATAGCTGGTGGCACCAATGGCCTGATTATAGAACACCACCTCCTGGGGCGCACAGTATTCGGTATAATCGAATGCAAATGCTGATTCCACCCTGGGGAAGACCGTAATTTGTACATCGCTCGTATCGCGGCAGCCATAAAGGGAAGTGGCTATCAAACTGACATTGAAAACGGCAGGGGCCTCGGGGTCGGGATTCTGGAACTCAAAATCCGGGGATGCTCCCGAAGAGGTGCCTGAAGCATTGCCGAAATCCCAACTGTAAAATTGTGCCCCAACAGAGTTGTTGTCAAAGTTAACAGTAAGGGGATTACAGCCTTCTATGACATCAGGGGTAAACTCAGCCTTAATGAATGGATAAACGATGACAGGTCTTACAAGGGTGTCCACGCAGCCATATTTATTGGAAACCATCAGACTGATGTTGTGAACATTTGGCTGGTCAGAAAAGTTCTCGAAGGAGTACACGAAAGTGGTGTCTGTGTATGTCTGTGGGGGATAGCCATCATCAAAGTCCCAGACATATTGGGTGACGCCATAGGAGTTGTTGGTGATCTCGAGTTCGTAAGGCTGACAAGCCTGAGGCGGGTCAAATTCAAAGTCCGCTTTCACATAGGGTTTGACATGCACAAAAAGGGTGTCGAAATCCTCGCATCCAAACTGGTTCCTGGCCTTCAGAACAACGGCATAGGTGGTATCCTTATCAGAATAATTATGGAAGGTATGGGCAGGGGTTGTATCCACCGATGACGCCCCATCGCCAAAGCGCCAGAGGTAGGTGTCGGCGCCCAGGCTGGCATTGACGAAATCGACCTGTAATGGAGCACAGCCGCTGATATCATTACCCACCACAGCCTTTACCTCGGGGTAAATGGTGATTTGAGTGATCATGGTGTCAACACAGAAGAGGTCATTACGCCCGATAAGGGAAATATCATAATGCTGCGCTGTATCCGAATTGTTGATATAGAGGTGGCTCAGCTGTTCAAACCCAAGGCTAAGGTTGGTGCCGTCGCCCAGGCCCCAGGCGTAATGTTCAACGCCAATGGATTCGTTAATAATATTGATCTCAAAGGGTGAGCACCCGACGGTTTCTTCCAGGCTAAAGACGGCATGGAGGGGTTCGGTCACCCTAATGGTAACAGAGGCAGAGTCCACCAGTCCGCAGGCACCACTGGCCACCACAGTATAATGCATGGTGGTGTCGGGGAAGGCGATGGGGGTCTGGCTATAGGGGTCATCTAGAAAATCGGGAGGACTCCAGACGTAATCGATTCCTCCCCCGGCGATAAGTTGAGCGCTTTGGCCATAGCAGATGGCCTCAAACTCAGTCCCTGAGTTGACGATCATACTGGTGGCCTTCACTTGGTTAAAATCGGAGAAGTAGCCGTACATGGTCCCCGAATGCTCCCCCCCATTGATGATGGCAAGGTGAAACAAGTCCTTTGTGTTTTCGATGAAATTTGGGCTTCCCGCAGGGATTTCATCCGTAAACTCAAACTCTGCTGCCAGCCAATCGTCGGTGCCCGGGACGGGGTTAAACGCTGATGCCGGCACCATGGTAGTGCTGCCGTTTAGAATAAAACCATCCTCGGCCCCCGTTCTGACCATAATATTCAAGAAAAACTTCTCAACTACCCCGGCGTAGTCCACCCCTTCTTTCGACCGTGTAAAGGCGATCTGACTGGATCCATTGCAAAAGTTTACAGCCGGCAGAATGGCTCCGCCCATTTCGCAGCCAAAACCTGCGACGTGGAAGGCATAAGAAGGCTTGGTGGTCTCAATATGGTGGGTCTGGTTGATGATTTGAAATTTAAAGCTTTCAGCCTCATTGATAACCCCCTGGTAAGCCCCGTCAATATAGATCTCCGTATTATTTTCAGTGGCTGTAATATATAATGATTCCTCCATGTCCGGGCTCAGCCTGCCGCGCATGGCAATATATTCGGTACCTATGATATGAACAGGCACAATCTGGTCTCCAACCAGATCATGACAGGTTTCGGGATAGGAGTCCACTGAATCATCGCTAGTGGTGATGGCAATGGGTTTGTTTGAAATTACCTTAGAGCCCGCCAACCTGTTGGCAGGTAATTGACCCACCCTGGGAAACAAACCGGTGAATACCTTGTCGGGTGCTGCTGCAAAAGTTTCAGCACGGTTTAACATGACTTCAATGGTGTCGCCAGGCATAAAAGGATCGGTAGGAATCCCGCTGTATACCGGCCTGGAAGGGATAATTTTCACCACGGTATTGTCTTCAGTGGCAACAATATTGATTGTAGAGAATGGCTGAGGCCAGTAGTTACCGTTTCGGTAATAATTTTGGAAGGGCACATAAAAATTGGTCCCCAGGGCGTTTTTGCCTTTGAGGGAAAAAATATCGGGGTTATAATAGGTTCCCACTTCATAGTAAGCGGTGATGGGGGTGGTGGAGGTGATATGCAGTCCACGGCCATGGGTTTCATTGGGCATGGGATGCCAAATGATGTCATAGAGGTCAGACAGGTCTTCGGTATGGGCCGCGTTGGCCGGCATGTCGATTTCAATGGGGATAAAGGCAGGATTGGCAGGCATCTCAATAAGGATGCTTGCCGGCAGGCTCATGGATGCAAAACGCAGGTAAAATTTTCGGCCCCCCTCATATTGATCTACATTGGGGTCGAAGCCGTGTCCTTCTGATACGCGGGGAGCCACAAACCAAAACTCGGTGTCGGTTTGGGCCATCAGACCCCCGGCAGAAAACAACAACAATAACAACGATAGTAATAGTCCCTTTTTACCCATATGACGCTTTTTGCAGGGTTGAAGCGCATCAAATAAAACCTTATCCCCCGGTTTATTTCTACGCTGGACTTTGTCGAAGATCAGCCAGGGCAGACTTCTTCATTATCCAATTCAAATGTACTTCCCCCCTGTACGTCAGAAAAGCGTAATAACACGGCAATTTTTCCCTCCGGACTTCACAAAAGACCCAGTAGTTTTCTACGGGTTGTTCTGCTTGGTTTTCCGGGAAAAATGCAACAAAAAAAG
>JAAYLH010000011.1 GCA_012521995.1 Bacteroidales bacterium
AACCTTAACCTTAACCTTAACCTGACTCGTCCTGATTTTTGTTTACAGTTTTTGGGTTCAGGCTGTTCCATGCCCCGTGCCATATGCCCCATGCCCCCTGCTTTCTTTTATCTTCCACTAATAAAATTCTATCGAATAATAAAACCCGGTTCAGTTCAGTTTTACAATCAAACCCTCATCCCCATGATACAAGAGCAAATAATAAAACACCTGGAAGAACCCCGGGAGCTGGAACGCCTTTACCGTTCCGACAAGAAAGGATTTGAAAAAGCTTTTTTTGCATTGTTGCCCCAATTGGAAAACACCTCCTTTGCAGGCTTCTGGAAGGCCCGTCTGGAGGGGGACCGGCCGGGCGAGTTGTTTGCAGGGATCCGAACCTACGACATCCTGGCCCTGCTGGGAAGCTGTATCCTCGCTGCCTTCCTCATCAACCTGCCTCAATGGTTTGGGTTCAATATGAATGCCACTCATTTTTATGAGCGCAATGCCTTCTGGATCGGGTTCATGGGACTTTCTTTCTACACCCTGCTGAGCCGCAGGCAGTTCGACCCCAAAAAACTGTCCCTTACGGGACTGGCTTTCCTGCTCCCACTGGTTTATGTCAACCTGCTCCCGGTTTTTTCCCGGAGCCATACACTAAATTTGGTTTATATCCATTTGCCTTTGCTGATGTGGGCCCTGTTTGGGGTCGTATTTTTGGACTGGGACCTGAAAAGCAAGGCCCGCCGGATCGAATTCCTGAAACACAACGGCGAGCTGGGCGTGCTGGGGGCCGTAATCGTCCTGGCAGGCCTGGCCCTGGCTGGAATTGCGATCGGTTTGTTTTCGGTGATCGATATTTCCATTGAAAATTTTGTTGGCCAATATGCTGCCCTCTGGGGTGCAGTCTCCGCACCCATTGTCACCGCCTTTATCGTCCGGTTCTTCCCCTACATTTCAAGTAGGATAGCCCCGGTCATCGCCCGGATCTTTTCCCCCCTGGTGCTGCTCACCCTGCTGATCTACCTGCTCACCATCGTGGTGACGGGTAAAGACCCTTACAACGACCGGGAATTCCTGATGATTTTCAACCTGATGCTGATCGGGGTGATGGGGCTAATTGCCTTTTCTGTTGCTGAAACCACCTCCGGCACCAGGCAACGCTTCAACGAAACAATCCTGTTGATGCTCACTGCGGTGGCCCTGCTGATCAACCTGGTAGCCCTTTCTGCAATCGTTTACCGCCTGGGCGAATATGGATTTACCCCCAACCGCACCGCTGTATTGGGGGCTAACCTCTTAATATTCATTCACCTGGTATGGATTGGCGTGGACCTTTACCGGGTCAATTTTCGACAACAACCTTTGAAAAAGGTGGAGGACTCCATTGCTGGCTTTCTTCCTGTTTATGTCTTTTGGTTGATTGTGGTCATCTTCCTCTTCCCCCTGGTCTTTGGCTGGTGGGTGATCTGATAATTTTTTATTCATTCACTGGTTTCTTTCCCGGACGAGTGAGGATTTTAGGAAGAGCCTTGCAAGAACCACTTTCGATAATGCCTTCCTGATCGTTCTCCCCTGATCCTTTTTCACATACGCAGCAAAAAGGCAGGAAACCCCTGATTTTTCTCGGGCTTCTACAATTCCTTTCATGCTGCCTGGCCTATGGTTTGCTGCATGAGAATTGCCACCCGGAACAGGATTATTCCAGGTTTCCTCACCGAACTTTGTTTCCCTTTTGCCGATTTTTTTCTTCATCCCCGGGTTCGGCACCATCCATCAGCGAAATGCCCGTCACCTATGCCATTCCTAAGGGTAGCAGCCCCTGATTCCATCGTTTCTTATATGTATCATCTCTTTAAATAAACCGTAGTTTAACCGTAGTTTAACCAATTATAATTGGTTAAACTACGGTTAAACTACGGTTTATCATAAAATTTGATTAAATTTGTAAACGAAGATGGTATGAACAAAAACCTGATTATCATGGCCTATACACAAGAAGGAATGCTTGGAAAATTCAGCGGGCGGCTGGGCGAGCTGGTTGTTTATCAAATGAATGGAAAGGTGGTCATGCGGACCAAACCCGGCAAACGAACGAAACCAGCCCAAGGCAGGCAGAAAGTGACCCAGAATAATTTTGCGCGGGTGATGGGCATTATTCAGCCTATGAAGTCTTTTTTAAAAATGGGGTTTAATGACCTGGCCGGTGGAAAGTTTGTTTTTCACAAAGCCAATTCAGAAAACCTGAAACGGTTTTATAAGGCCGACAAGCCTGATGATTTACGCTGGTTGCTGCTGAGCAAGGGCGAGCGGGCCGGGGCACTCGGGCTGTCGCTGGAGATGGGTGCCAAGCAGGTCACGGTGCGCTGGGGCGGCCCTGAGCCGGAGAAGCCCGCTTCAGGCGAAGACCGGGTGATGTTGCTTGCCCTGAACACCAGTACCCTTGAACCGTCCTTCAATACGAACGCGGGCAAGCGCCGCGAGGCCCAGGCCACTCTGGCGCTTCCTCACGCAAAGGCTGGCGAGGAGATCCTGGTGTTCATCAGCTTCTTTGACCTGGCCGGCAGCATAATTAAACGCGACCCGGAAAATATCTCCACCTCGCAGTTGGTGGGTTAAGGCAGGTGCCCATTGCGGGTTTGCCGTCCGCTCATTCCCCAGGAATGCTTTTTTTTCCGCGGGAGGGGGGTGCATTGGCCTGATTCAGAGCCTCTTGGTTTTCTTTTATTCAAGGGCAATTGCAAACATTGTAAATCGTAACTTTAGGAAATTATTTCCAGGAAGAAATATGTTTGAGAAAATCAATAAGGAACGCCGTTTAAAGAATCTGAGCGGGGCGGTGCTGCTCACGCTCATCGTTCTGCTGCTATTGCTGGGCTTGCTATATCTCGACAAGGGAGACCTGCTGAGGCTGCCGCAAACAATTGGGCGAATTTTTCGTCACCTCCTGCTCATTGTGGGCACCCTGTTTGCCATCACCCTGGTGCTCAGGCTGACCATGAAGAGGTTTTACCGCCTCTTCGACGAGCCCGAGGAGCGGATCTTTTATTCGAAGATTTATAGCTGGTCGCTGTACAGCATTGGCCTGTTAGTGATCCTGCACCATTTCGGGGTGTCGCTGGGCAATATCACACTCTTCCTGGGTTTGATTGCCACGGGTCTTGCCTTTGCCATTCGCGAGGTGCTGCTTTCGTTCTTTGCCTGGCTGATCCTGTTGCGCAAGAAGCCCTTCCGCATTGGCGACTATATCCGCATCGGCGAGGATGAGGGGAAGGTCCTCCACATCGGCACTTTTTTCGTTTTGCTCGACAAAACCACACAACTACCCGAGGACTTTACGCGTGTGCCCAACCGCCTGTTCCTCGAAAAAAGCATCATCAACCTCGGAAAGAACACCTTTCACGAGGAGATCACATTTCAGTGTGCTGATTTCCTGCAAGACAAGGACCAGGTGCTGGAGGAGCTGAGGGCAGAGATCGAAACCCTGCTGGAAAACCGTGAAAATCTCTTTATTTACTTCGATCTTCGCAAGGAAAAGCTGGTCGTGGTGGTTGAGTACCTGACCCGTTTTGAGGAACGCCAGCCCCTGCGCTCAGCCGTCATCGAGGCAGTTTACAAATACCTTGGCTCAAGCCTGTTTATCCCCAAATAAAAGCCAGAGGCAGGCAATTCCCTTTTTTCGCGCTTTGTTTTTTTTGTTTTGGTTACTTTTATAGCCAAATAATATTTTTATGAAAAAAATCCCCTTTTTCCTGCTGTTGCTTATCCTGTTTTCCCGTTGCAGCAGCCCTTCCCTTAAAAATGATCCTGAAAAAACTACCGGAAAGACGGTCTCCGGGCCCTTAGCGGAAGTTGTGGATACCACCCCCCGGATCACCGGGATTGGCGGGATATTTTTCTATTCGGAGGACCCCGAACAGACGCGTGAATGGTATGCAGATATGCTGGGCCTGACCACCGACGATTATGGCGCGGTATTCGAATTCCGCAACGGCAGGAGACCCGATGAGGTCAATTACCTTCGCTGGAGCCCTTTTCAAAAGGGAAGCGATTACCTGGCCCCTTCGCAAAAGGAGTTTATGATCAATTACAGGGTGCAAAACCTGGAAGGCCTGATCAGGAACCTGGAAGAAAATGGGGCCATGGTTGTGGGTGAGATAGAAACCTATCCTTACGGGAAGTTTGCCTACGTGATGGACCCCGATGGGCAAAAGATTGAATTGTGGGAGCCTATCGACAGTGTGCTGACCCAGATGGGTGGCCAGACGAATAAATAATGGCATATGAAAAACCTTGCAGGAGAGGCAGGAATTTCCGGGAATTCATTAAGGGAAACATTGTCAGCCTGTAAAAAGACATAAATGCATTTCATTGAAATAATCTTGATTGGCCTGGGCTTGTCGTTCGACACCTTTGCCGTGTCGGTGTCCACGGGCCTGACGGTAAACCAGATCCGGTTCTGGCAGGGAGTGAAGGTGGCCCTGGTGCTGGCCTTCTTCCAGGGGCTGATGCCCTTACTGGGATGGCTGGGAGGACAAGTGGTTGAAGGCTACCTTCGCCAGCTGGATCACTGGATTGCCTTTGTGCTGCTGGCTGGACTGGGCCTGAAGATCCTCGTGGATTCCTTCCGCGAAAGCGAGACAAAAAAACTCAACCCTATGGTGCCTGCCGTTTTGCTTGGAATGGCCATCGCCACCAGCATCGACGCCCTGGTGGTAGGGGTCAGCCTCGCCTTCCTCGAGGTGGACATCTGGTATGCCGTGGCCATCATCGGCTTCATCACTTTCCTGGCCTCCATGCTTGGGATGCTGCTGGGCAAGAACGTGAACGGCAGATTTGGCAAAAGGGTGGAGGTGCTGGGCGGATTGATCCTGGTGATGATCGGCCTCAGAATCCTGCTTAGTCACCTGCTGACTTGAAGTTTTTCGGCAATCCCTTGAGGAAGGGTATTATGGCTTAATGTTTTGCAAATTTAATGAAGATAAATAATTTGGTTATGAATCAAGAAGTTAGCAAATTTATCGACAGTGCTCCTTCAGGACAAAAGGAAATCTTTGAAAGCTTGCGTAAACTGATCCACAAACATGTTGCGGGCGTAAAGGAAGAGATAAAATGGGGTCGCCCCGTATTCAGCACTGCACGCGACTTCGCTTATTTCAAATCAGCAAAGAACTATGCCACCCTGGGTTTTTTCAAAGCAAGCCAGATTGACGATCCCAAAGGGATTCTAGAAGGTACGGGCAAGGACATGCGCCACATCAAGCTCAGAACCCCGGCCGATATGGACCTGGAGCTGCTCCGCAAATGGATGGTGAAGCTGGCGGAATAATAATTCATTACTTTTTTTGACAATAATCAACATTTTTTTTTGTAATTGGAATGTTATGTGTTTCTAACTTTATGTTAGAAATAAATAACAAAATCGTCATGAATAAAACTGTAATGATTTTTGTTGTTGCCGGCCTGGTGCTGGCAGGGATGGTATGGTTGTATATTCGCATGCCTGGTGCTGACAGATCAAATCCCTTTGAACTATTTCCATTGTTGGTAGCGTTCATATTGATTGCTTTTGCCCTGTTGCTGGGTTTTAAGCGGTTGCGCAGCGCCCGCGGGGGGGGATTTGGGGAATATGGGGAATTTCTCCAAAAGAGAAAGGTAGGCATTGGGGGTTCAACCGATTGATTTCAGATTAACCCAGCCTGCCGGCTGGCAGGG
>JAAYLH010000088.1 GCA_012521995.1 Bacteroidales bacterium
CTTTTCATTCAATTTATTCATCAAAAACCTTAGACATTTAACCCAGAACCTTAAACCCGGAAAATCATCAGGTAATTTCAGAAAGGGCATCCTTGAGCAATTTCACAAAATGCTCTTCAAGAGCGTGGGGGCTATGAAAATCCTGAAGAAAAGGTTCAAGGGTTTTCAGTCCCGGTTTTTCCGGGTGGTAATGCCTGAAGTGTTTCAGCAGGGCGGGCAGGTTCTCCCCTCCCCGTTTGCGAATGCTGTAATTCAGGGCAGCAATCACCTCGTTAAGGGTTCCAACACATTCAAAGGGTTTGTTGTCGGCTACTCCTGAGAGCTGATCGAGAAGGGGTGCCAGGCTTTGTTTTTCAAACAAGTTCTCACCAAAAATCTTAACCAGCTGATTTTCGGCAAGGAAGGGGTCGATCATAATGAATGTAAACAGGCATTTGGAGCAGTTGCAGCACCAGGAGTCGGTTTTGCTGCCAGCATTGCAGCTCTTGAACACCCCGTGGTAGGCGGGGATACGAGCAAACAGGGCAGCGATCTGCAATTCATTGAGGGGCCGCAGCAAGCTGAAATAGTTTATGCCTTCCAGCACATGGTGCTGAAGGTAATCCCTGAAGTCCTGTTCAAATTCAAAGGACTTGGAGTACTGGTGGTTTATTTTGGTTCCGGGGATGCTTGCCTCATTGGCACTGGCTTCGTTTGACAGTGCGATGTATTTCCTTCCCGTAAGGGCAGCCGCCAGTGTAGTCATAAAGGCCAGCAATGCCGAAAAAGGGGTATGGCCATTGAGGAACCCCCGGGCATTGAGTTCGAAGAGCAGGGGGTCGAGGGTACGCTTCACTTCGAGGCTGTTTTGCAGGCTGAAGCCCCCTGTCTCCAGCACCTGCCGGGTTGCGCCGCGGTGGTTCATCACCAGGGGCAGGTGATCGTGGCCGAGGGCTTTCAGCAATTCGAGCGTCACCACCGAGTCCTTGCCTCCCCCAACGGGGATAATGATTCCATCACCGGGGAGATCAGGGATGTATTTTTTAAAAGGCAGGGCTTCGGGAGGGTAATCAAAGGCCAGCAGCTCCTCACCGGGCATTTCAATGCCGTTTGTAAAGAAGAATTCGCCCAGCCCATATCGGAAAAGCTTCTTCCACCAATGTTCCTGCCGGGCATTGAGCCGGAAAGGCCTGATCAGGATGAGGGGCGAACAGAAGGCTTTCCAGTAACTGATCATTTCCACCATCCCGATGTGAAAAGCGAGGGAATCCAGGAGGCCCTCGGGCAATTCGCGGAAGCGGCCCCGGTCGGGAAAAAACATGGAGGGCCGAAAGACAAGCTCGGTGTTGACTGAGAACTCAAATACCAAACGCAGGCCATCCGCCGTTTTCTCTGTAAGGAAGGACTCATATACAAATTGCGGGAAAGACGCCCGCAGTTGTTTGTACCTGGCAGAATTGTCAATTTGACTCATTTGAACAATGGCAAGAAATTTGTTGTTGTACTGGTGAATCCGGATCCAAAAGTAATAAAAACGTTTTAAGGGTCTGGTAATTCAGAATAAAAGTAATAACTTTCTACCCATGAACACAAGCAAGGCTAATCCTGCACGGGGAAAGCTGCTGATCAGCGAACCAGCACTGCGCGACTTCTATTTCAGTCGCAGTGTAGTATTGTTGGCTGAACACAGTGATGAAGAAGGCAGCGTAGGCCTGATCCTCAATAAGCCCATCAACCTGAAGTTAAAAGATGTGGTAAAGGAATTTCCCAACAACGAATACCCGCTATACCTGGGCGGCCCCGTTCATCCCGACCGTCTTTTTTATCTGCATACCCTTGGTGAGCGTATTCCCGGGAGCATGGAGCTCATTCCGGGTCTTTTTTGGGGAGGCGAGATTGAAAAGCTGATGGAGCTGGTTGACCTGAATCTGGTTAGCTCTGAAGAGGTGCGTTTCTTTATCGGCTATTCAGGCTGGGAGCCCAAACAACTGGACCGTGAGCTCGAGGAAGATTCGTGGATCGTCACCCAGTGCTCACTCGATACCGTTATGAGGGACAGCCCGGAAAGGCTTTGGAGCAGCATCCTTAAGGAGCTGGGCGATGACTACGCCATCTGGGCCAATTACCCTGCAGACCCCATCCTCAACTGAGATCAGGAATAAAAAAGCGGGGGGCAAACAAAAAGCAGCAAAAAGTATAACCTGATTCTTTGCTATGCTACGAATTTTCTTTGCCTTGCTGATCAGCGGCTTTATGCTTCCTCCCTTTTTTCACCCGGGGCAGGGGGGAGAAAATACTCCTGAATTCCCATTGGCAGACTCGACATACCTTTCGGTCATGGCACGTTTCTCAGGGCTGGGGGTTCCTGTCAGTTTCGAAAGCACGCCGGCCCTTTACATTGAGCTGGACCAATGGCTTGGCACCCCGCACCGTCGTGGAGGCAGGAGAGGCATTGACTGCTCGGGACTAGTAAAGATCGTTTACCGTAGTGTTTTTGGGATGGAACTTCAGGGCAGCTCACAGGACCTCTCGCGGAGGGCTGAGCCCATAGCTGTTGAGGAATTGCGGGAAGGCGACCTTGTATTTTTCCGGACGCGTCATCAAAGCCGTATTGATCATGTGGGGATATACCTGGCGGGCGGGAAGTTTATCCATACCTCATCAAGCCAGGGGGTAATTGTGAGTGGGCTTGAAGAACGCTATTATACAAGGACTTTTGTGCATGCAGGGAGACTGCCCCACCAGGCCCCAAGCCCTCCCTCAGAGGCCGAATACCAGTGAGATCACCTGCTCGGCTTTAACGGTTTCGCCTTTGATAATGCAACGGGCCTGCAAATACAAGGGCTCCCTCTCCTTAAGTTTTTCCTCAATGAAGCGCAGCAGGTCCTCGCCTTTGAGTTGTTCGATGAGGGGTCTTGGAATCTGTGCGTGTTTCAAACGATAAGCCAGGCTGACGGGGCTCATGCGCAGGTACACAGAGACGCCGTGCTCGTTGATAAACTGCATATTGTCGAAAAAGCAAGGGGTCCCTCCACCTGTTGCGATCACCGCTTTGTGGTGATTCACAGTCAGCCTCAAGGCCTGCTGTTCCAGTTCACGGAAGTGGCTTTCGCCAAAGCGAAGGAAGATGTCGGGAATGCTCATCCCCGAAAGGTTTTCGATCACCTGGTCAATATCCACAAAAGGGTAGCCGAGTTTTTTTGCCAGCCGCCTGCCCAGTGAGCTTTTGCCACTGCCCATGAAACCAATAAGGTAGATGCGCATTGGTTTTTTTTATAAAATTAAGCCAAAAAGCTTAGAATTGAACATAAGGAAAATAAATTACCTTTGCATGTAAGCCTTAAAAAAGGCGTTTCCCATGCGTTTTCAGCTCAACAAGTCGTTATTTGGAGGGATCTTCACCTTATTTACGGGGACGGCAGCAGCCCAGCTGATTGCCATCCTGTTGCAGCCATTTTTGCGTCGGATGTTCCTGCCGGAAGATTTCGGGGCATATTCTGTTTACCTGAGCCTGGTGAGCATCCTGGTCACTTTATCCACCCTGAGGTATGAGCCAGCCATTGTTCAGCCAGAAAAGAAAGGCGATGCGGTTAACCTGTTTTTTCTAGCCTTCTATTTCAATCTGATTTTCAGTTTTTTCCTTATGCTGATAATAGGTTTCTTCAGGAATCCCCTGGCGAGTTTTTTGAATATCAGCCGGGCACAAGCATGGTGGCTGGTTTTTCTCCCTGCGAGTGTTTTTATGCTGGGCACCTACCAGACGATGAATTATTACCTGATCCGCAAGAAGCGTTTTAAGGCCATTTCGCTGAACAAAGGAGCGCGAAGGCTGACGGAAGGGGGCGTACAGCTAGGCCTTGGTGCTTTGGGCCGGCCTGCAGGGCTGGTGCTTGGAGATGTAGCGGGGCATGTAGCCAATGTGACCAGCGGGCTATTCCAATTGAAGGAAGCGGGGTTTAAGGCAGGCCTGCATTCTTTTCCTCTTCAGAGAAGGCTCATGAGGCAATACTCCGATTATCCGCTGTACAGTATGTTGCCGATGGCGCTAAATACTTTCTGCCTGATGATCCCTGCTGTGTTCATCAATAAGTTTTACAGCCAGGAGGTAGCCGGATATTTTGACTTGACACGCCTGGTCCTGGTGGTTCCCAGCGCCCTGCTCACCATGAGCGTAGGGCAGGTATTCCTGCAGGAAGTGTCGGAGAAAAAGCGGAAAGGCGCTTCGTTTTTTGGGGAGTACAAGCAATTGTTGGGTGTGTTAAGCCTGCTAGGCTTGATATTTGCTTTGGTAATGACATTGCTGGGTCCCTGGATGCTGGGCATTTATGCAGGTGCGCCCTACCAGGAGTCGGGCCGTTATGGGCAGATCCTTGTATGGGGTACCCTGGCGCGAGTGGCTGTTTCACCATTGACGATGGTGTATGTAGGGCTGCGTAAGCTCAAGGCACAAGCCGCCTGGCAAATCACCTATTTCGCACTGGTTTGCTCGCTTGTATTCTTCCGAAACCTGCCTGTCAGGCAATTCATCCTGATCCTAACGGGGGTGGAAGTGTTGGCCTATGGCATCAATCTGGTTCTGATCCACGGGATCGTAAAGCAATATCACCAGGAGATTCCGAAAGGTGAAAGCGGGGAAGGGCAGGCAAGTCAAGAACAATAAGACGCATATCGGGAGGCAAGAACAATAAGGAAAGGAATAGAAAATGAAGAAGATCCTCAGCATTATCGGGGCTCGTCCCCAGTTCATCAAGGCGGCGGCGGTAAGCCGTGAAATAGGCCGAAGGAAGGGTCTCACGGAAGTGATCATCCACACGGGACAGCATTTTGACCACAACATGAGCCAGGTGTTCTTCGAACAGATGCAGATACCTGAGCCTGTTTATAACCTGGGGATCCACAGCCTTCCCCACGGGGCCATGACGGGCCGAATGCTGGAGCGGGCCGAGGAGGTGATGCTCAAGGAAGACCCGGATTGGGTCATGGTTTACGGGGATACCAATTCGACCCTTGCAGGCGCCCTGGCGGCCAAAAAGATCGGGCTTCCCGTTGCTCATGTAGAGGCAGGCCTGCGCTCGTTCAATATGACGATGCCTGAGGAGATCAACCGGATCCTCACCGACCGGATTGCCGACCTGCTGTTCTGCCCCACACAGACAGCCCTTGATAACCTGGAGCGGGAAGGCTTCGATCACTTCGACAAGAGGGTATTGCTGACGGGTGATGTGATGTATGATGCTTACCTGCATTTTTCAGATCTACGAAAAGCCCCAACAGGCCTTAAGCTGCCAGATAAGTTTGGGTTGGTCACCTTGCACCGTGCAGAAAACACAGACCAACCCGAGACCCTGAAGCAAATAGTGGAAGCCCTGAATGAGATTGCTGAAGAGCTCCCCTTGGTGCTGCCCATCCACCCCCGTACTTTCAAGGTGATCAATCATTCGAAACTTCCTGCCATGAGCAACAAGATATTGGTGATTGAGCCCATGAGCTATCTCGAAGTGCTTTACCTCCTTGAGAAATGCTTCCTGGTCCTTACCGACAGCGGCGGATTGCAAAAGGAAGCCTATTTTGCTGAGCGCCCCTGCATCACCCTGCGCACTGAAACGGAATGGACAGAGCTGGCGGAGGCGGGATACAACCAGGTGGCAGGTACGCGCAAGGAAGCAATCATAAAGGCCTTCAGGGGATTTGTAAGAAAAAAGCCGGAGTTCACATCAGGGCTTTATGGCATAGGAAATGCCGCAAAAATGATTGCCGACGCCTTTCTTCAACCCGAATTATAAAAAAAGGGGACTGCAAGGCCCCCCTAATAAATCAAACGCAACAATTAAACAAAACCCTGAGCCATCATGGCATCGGCTACTTTAACAAAGCCTCCGATGTTGGCTCCCTTGACGTAATTGACGAAGCCGTCCTCTTCCTTGCCAAACTGCAGGCAGGTTTTGTGGATGTTGATCATAATGTTGTGCAGACGTTGGTCTACTTCTTCACGTGTCCAGGAAAGGCGCAGGGCATTTTGGCTCATCTCAAGCCCTGAGGTGGACACTCCGCCGGCATTTGCGGCTTTTCCGGGGCCATAAAGGATCTTGTTGTTCAGGAACACCTCCACGGCATCCGGGGTGGATGGCATATTGGCACCCTCAGAAACACAGATGCAGCCATTTTTCACCAGTGCTGTGGCTTCTTCATCATTCAGCTCATTTTCCGTTGCACAGGGAAAAGCAAGGTCTACAACCTCAAACCAGGGGCGGGAGGTTCCTTCCACATATTTGCAGCCGTACTGATCGGCATATTCGCGGATGCGTCCACGCTTCACATTTTTAAGATGCTGGATGAAGGCCAGTTTTTCGGCATCAATGCCATCCTTGTCGAAGATGTAACCGTTGGAATCGGAAAGGGTGACGACTTTTGCACCGAGCTCAATGAGTTTCTGGGTTGCATACTGGGCCACATTGCCCGAACCGCTAACCGCAGCCACCTTTCCCTTCAGGCCTTCGTTGATTGTACCCAACATTTCCTGGGCAAAATAAACGCTGCCGTAGCCTGTTGCCTCGGGGCGGATGAGACTCCCGCCATATTCAATGCCCTTGCCGGTCAATACGCCAGAGAATTCGTTTCTCAGCCTTTTATACTGGCCAAACAGAAACCCGATCTCGCGTCCGCCCACGCCAATATCGCCTGCGGGAACGTCGGTGTCGGGACCGATGTGACGGAACAACTCGGTCATAAAACTCTGGCAGAAACGCATGACCTCATTGTCGGTTTTCCCTTTGGGGTCGAAGTCACTGCCGCCTTTACCCCCACCCATGGGAAGGGAGGTAAGGCTGTTCTTGAAGACCTGCTCAAAGGCCAGGAACTTCAGGATTCCCAGGTTAACCGTAGGGTGGAATCTCAGGCCGCCCTTATAGGGGCCGATGGCGCTGTTCATCTCAATGCGGAAGCCACGGTTGATCTGCACCTCGCCTTTGTCGTCAATCCAGGGCACCCGAAAGATAATGGTCCGTTCGGGTTCAATCATTCGTTCGAAAACCTTAGCTGCCCTGTATTTGGGGTTTTCATCAAGGAAGGGGAATATGGTTTCGGCCACCTCCTGCACCGCCTGGTGGAATTCCGGCTCAGAAGGGTTCTTGGCAACCACATAATCCATGAATTTTTTCAGTTGTGCATCCATAATTGTAGGTTTTGGTGTGAAGAAATGGGGTGAATGGGTTTACAAAACAATTTTAGGAAGTTTCTGCCCCCATATGGATTTTTTTTAAAAACATATTTTTTTTATATTTTTCTTGCATATTTCAAAAAAAATCATATAACTCCTTTCAAATTGAAAAGAAACCGGTGCAAGTAGAAAAAATAAAGCCTATTATGTGTACCTTCATAAGGCTAAAAAAACAGTAGAAATAACTGGTTGTAACCATCATTATTATTATTTTCATAGTCATTTTTGGCGATTGGGAAAGGCAGGATCATAGCAGCCCGAAAGCACAATGGTCACCCAGGAATGCGGCATGGAAAAAGGTGATGATTTGCGAAACGTGAATGAGCCCGGTTTCTTCAGCCAGGCAGGCAGTGAGCCACCCCTCCAGGTGAGTCATGAGGAGATTCTGCGCCTGCTTGCCGAAAAACGGGAGCGTTTAAAGGAGTTGGGAGCCATCAACCAGACGGTAAGCATCCTCAGAGAAGAGAAGTCCATTGGGGCGATACTGGCAGATATAGCAAAAATGCTCCCAACGGCCTGGCAGTATCCTGATGACGCTGTATCGCGCATCAAGTACGGCAAGGAGACCTACATCAGCAGCAACCGTTTCAGGGAAAGCCGCTGGTGGCAGCGGAAAACCTTTGAAACCATTGACGGGCGTGAGGGATTGGTTGAGGTATTTTATCTGAGCGAGCATCCCCAGGCTGATGAAGGGCCTTTCCTGATGGAAGAGCGCCAACTGCTTGCCAACATCACCAACCTGATCACCGGCCACCTGAACACCAGCATTGGCAAAAGCCTCCTGAAAAAAAACATCAGGGAACAACAGAATGCCACTCAGACCAAGCAGGAACAAGAACACGCCGCCCAGAACAGGCACCTGTTGCAAAGGTTCCTGATAAAGCATAACTCTGACAGGGATATCTATCACGATCTGATGCAGTACAAAGTGCGGGAAATCCTGCTGGTAGCCAACCTGTACGATGCTTACAACATTGAACAGGAAGGCCGCTTTTTCGAGCAGGTCACGGGGGAGTATTACCAGCTAAACCTCTCCTCTGCCCCCCGGATCACCGGGGTTAGCACCCCTGAAGAAGCCCTGGAAAAGCTGCAGGAAAAACACTTCGACCTGGTGATCGTCATGATGGGGGTTGAAAAATCCACGCCAATCCAGTTAAGCCGCATCATCAAACAAATATACCCGTCCGTACCCATCTTCCTGCTGCTGAACAACAACAGCGATATTGCCATGTTTGAGGATGGCAACAAGCAGATCGCTCCCATAGATAAGATCTTTGTCTGGAACGGTGATTCAAAGGTCTTTCTGGCGATGGTGAAATACAACGAGGACCGCTATAACGTAGAAAGCGACATCCGCATCGGTATGGTTCGGGTGATCTTGCTTGTTGAGGATTCTGCCAGGTATTATTCAAGGTACTTGCCTATTCTCTATTCCATAGTAATTGAACAAACCCAGCAACTCATTGAGGAAGTAAATACCGACGAGCTCTATAAATTGTTGAAGATGCGCGTCAGGCCCAAAATACTGCTGGCATCCAATTACAAGGAGGCCGTGCAGCTGTTCAACAAATACCAGGACAACCTGCTGTGCATCATTTCGGATGCCAAGTTTGAAAAGGATGACCAGCTGGATGACTCGGCAGGGGTCAGCCTGATCAGATATGCCAGGGAGCGTATCCCTGACCTGCCAACGGTATTGCAGTCGTCGGACCCTGACAACGCCCAAAAAGCCTATGAGCTCAAATCGACCTTCATCAACAAGAACTCGGAAAACCTGAAGCAGGACCTTCAGAGTTTCATCAACTATTACCTGGGATTTGGAAACTTTGTCTATAAGGATGAGGAAGGCCGCAAGGATATTGCCATTGCCAGGTCGATGAAAGAATTCCAGAATCATTTGCGTACCATCCCCGAAAAGTCGCTGATCTACCATGCCCGTAAAAATCATTTCTCACACTGGCTGATGGCCCGCGGAGAGATACAGATCGCCAAGCGCATCAAACCTCTGCGCGTCGATGACTTTCAGTCGCCGGGAAGCCTGAGGGAGTTCTTGCTAAACATCATTGAAGAGTGTATCCGCGATAAGCAGAAGGGGAAAGTGATCAATTTTGAAGAATCAGCCCTCCTTGATGAGACCAACATTGTAAGCATGGCTTCGGGCTCCCTTGGGGGCAAGGGCCGGGGACTTGCTTTCATCAACATGATCATCAACAACTTCAATTTTTCGGAACTGGTGCCTGACATACGCATCCTTACCCCGCGTACTTCCATCATCGGGACTGAAGAATTTGAGCGTTTTCTACAGAACAACCATATTTCAGAAAAAGTCAACGTCAACACGGAATATGAGACGCTAAAGGAAGTTTTTATGTCGGGACGCCTAACTGACGCCCTGCAGCGGAGGCTCAGGACCTACCTGTCTATTATTCACCGCCCCCTTGCCATACGGTCTTCCAGCCTTTTTGAGGATTCGCTGATGCAACCTTTCGCAGGCATTTTCGACACTTTCCTGTTGCCCAACAACCACCCTGACATTAAGGTACGGCTCGAGCAGGTGATGAACGCCATCAAGCTGGTATTCGCCTCCATCTATTCCCCCACGGCCTCTGCTTATTTCCAGGCTGTAAATTATAAGATAGAGGAAGAGAAAATGGGGGTTATCATACAGGAGGTGGTGGGCAATGAGTACAATGGTTGTTTCTACCCCCACATCAGCGGGGTGGCCCAATCGTATAACTTCTACCCTTTTTCGTATATGCAGCCTGATGAGGGATTTGCAGTGGCCGCTGTAGGATTGGGCAAATATGTCGTGGAAGGCGAAAAGACATACCGCTTCTCTCCGGTGCACCCCCAGCTTGAGATATACACCCCGCGCGACCTGTTCAAGAATTCACAGGTGCATTTTTATGCCATCGATATGAGGAAGCAGGACATCAACCTGTTGGAGGGGGAAGATGCAGGGCTGGTCAAGATCGAAATTGACAAGGCCGAAATGCACGGGACCCTGAAACACTGTGCCTCGGTATACGACATCTCGAATGAGCGCACCATCCCCGGAATCACCCAGCCGGGGCCCAGGGTGATCAATTTTGCCAACATTCTGAAATACGCCTATATCCCCCTTGCCAAAACCATACAGGTCATCCTCGACATCGTGTCTGAGTCTATGGGCACCCCGGTAGAGATAGAATTTGCCGTTGACCTGAACAAAGACAAGCAGGGTCGCGCGGCCTTCTTCCTGTTGCAGGTAAAGCCCCTGATCAAAAATATTATCGACAGCGAAATCTCTATTGACAAGATAGAAAACGAAAGGCTCATGCTTTATTGCGAGAACGGCATGGGCAACGGGCGGATCAGCAGCATTTATGATGTGATCTTCGTGGATGTGGAGCACTTCGACCGCCTGAAGACCGAGAAGATGCGCGATGAAATTGAACGTCTCAACAAGAAAATGGTGGAGGAGAACCGGAAATATATCCTGATAGGCCCCGGCCGCTGGGGAACCCGCGACCGCTTCATCGGCATTCCCGTTGTATGGTCCCAGATCTCCAATGCGCGGATCATCGTGGAAGTCAGCCTCGAGCATTTCCCGCTGGATGCCTCCCTGGGCTCCCACTTCTTCCACAATGTGATCTCAATGAACGTAGGTTATTTCTCGGTGAAGCACAACGACCTGATAGACTACATCAACTGGGAGGCTCTGAAAAGCGCCCCGCTGAAAGAAGCGACACGTTTCTTCAGGCATGTGCGTTTTGATAAGCCCCTGGAGATCATCATGGATGGGAAGAAGCGAACCTCACTGATCTATTTCCCAAAGGAAAAAAACGATACTGAAAACAAAAATGTATGACCCTGAAATCAAAATACAAGTACAACGAACAGTATGCCACTGATCATTATGAGTTTGCAGAGATCGCTTACGAGGACCTCATGCAAAAACGCATCATCAATGTGTTGTTGATCTGCAGCAACTATGATGCGTTCATGCTTGAAGAAGACGGGCGTATCAACGAGAAGATCTTTCTGGAATATACCTCAAAGAACCTGCGTTACCCTCCGCAGTTCACCAAGGCCAGTTCGTCAGAAGAAGCATTTGAACTCCTGGAGGAAAAAGATTTCGACCTGGTGATCACCATGCTGAATGTAGGGAAGATTGATGCCTTTGAGATGGCCAAAAAGGTCAAGAAGCGTTACCCGAGGATTCCGATAGTGGTGCTGACCCATTTCTCGCGAGAGGTATCCATGAAGCTGGCCCACGAGGACATGAGCGGTATCGATTACGTCTTTTCATGGCTGGGCAATTCAAGCCTTCTGCTGGCCATCATCAAGCTCCTTGAAGACCGTATGAATGCCGAATTCGATATAGACGTGATCGGGGTTCAGGCCATTCTGTTGGTGGAAGACTCAGTGCGCTATTATTCATCCTACCTCCCAACCATTTACAAGGTTATTTTTGATCAGACCAACGAACTGATGACCGAGGGCCTGAACGAGCACCGAAAAACCATGCGTATGCGTGCAAGGCCCAAGATCCTCCTAGCAAAGACCTATGAAGATGCGGTGAGCCTGTTTGAGAAGTATCACCAGAACCTGCTGGGGGTCATTTCCGACATCAGCTATTCCAGGAAAGGAAAGAATGACAAGGAAGCCGGGATCAAGTTTGCCGGGCACATCCGCAAGGTCGACAGCCAGTTGCCCATCATGCTGCAGTCGTCTGATGACTGGGATGAGCTCATCATGCAGGAGCTCAAGGTGAATTTTATCAACAAGTATTCCAAGACCCTGCTTGTTGAGCTCAAGCAATACATCAGGGAAAACTATGGCTTCGGTGATTTTGTATTCAAGGACCCGGGCAGCGGCAGGGAAGAAGACCGCGCCAACAACCTGCATTCCCTCCAGGTGAAAATTGCCAAAGTGCCCCCAAAGAGCCTGGAATATCACGTTTCCAACAACCATTTTTCCCGTTGGCTAAAAGCACGTGCCCTGTTTTCAATTGCCAATGTATTTGCCGAGAAGAGCCGTGAAGACTTTGGCAACATCGAGGAGATCCGCAATTACCTCATTGACACCATCGCCAACTACCGCCGCACCAAGGGCCGCGGGATCATCGCCAGTTATTTTGATGAGTATGCAGTATTCACCCGCCTGGGCGACGGCCAGCTGGGGGGCAAGGCGCGCGGGCTTGCCTTTATCGACTCGGTGATCAACAAGTACAAAATTATGTACAAGTGGGAAGGCGTCACCGTAGCCATCCCCAGGACGGTGGTGATCACCACCGATATGTTCGATGAATTCATGGAGGAAAATGACCTGTATGATTTTGCCCTGTCCAATGCCGGCGATGAGGAGATCCTCGAACGATTTGTGCAATCCCGAACGCCCTCCCGCCTGAAATCCTACGTGAAGGACATTATAGGGTTCTTCAATGCCCCGCTGGCCATCCGCTCAAGCAGCCTGCTTGAGGACAGCCACTACCAGCCCTTTGCAGGGGTGTATAGCACGTATATGATCCCCAACAACCATTCGGAACGGCAGGTAAGGATGCAACAGCTGGAGCAGGCCATAAAGAGCGTATATGCATCGGTATTTTTTCGCGAAAGCAAAGCCTATATTGCAGCCACATCGAACGTTATAGACGAGGAGAAAATGGCCGTGGTGATCCAGGAGGTAGCCGGGCGCTCGTATGGCAACAAGTTCTACCCCACCCTGTCCGGCGTTGCCCGGTCGGTGAACTTTTACCCCATCGAGCCGGAGCGCTATGAAGACGGCGTCTCAAACATCGCCTTTGGCCTGGGACGCACCATTGTGGAAGGAGGTATTTCCCTGCGCTTTTCCCCAAAATATCCTGAGAAATCGCTGCAGCTCTCCAACCCTGAGTTTGCCCTGCGCGACAGCCAGAAGGAGTTCTTCAGCCTGAGCATGGACCCTGAAAAATTCCGGCCGAGCACCAATGATGCTGAAAACCTCTATAAACTCAGGATCAAGGATGCCCTTTCCGATTCTTCGTTGAAATACGTGGCTTCCACCTTCGACTATGAGGATCACATGGTCCGCGATGGCATTTATGACAGTGGAAAGGTAATAATAACCTTCTCCAATATATTGAGGAACAATGCCTTTCCCCTGGCCAACATCCTCAAGACCCTGCTGGAAATCGGGCAGAGGGAGATGAACAACCAGGTAGAAATTGAATTTGCTGCAAGCCTCGATGTCCCCCAGGGCCAAAATATGGGGTTTAACTTTTTGCAGATCAGACCCATTGTTGAAACCCAGGAGCGCCATCGCGTCAAGGTGAACACCGGTTTCCCCGAGAAATCCATCATCATCAGCCACCAGGCCCTGGGCAACGGAGTCATCGACAACATCCGCGACTTAATATACGTGAAGCCTGATTCATTCAACCCCGTCAACACCAAAGACATAGCGGAGATCATTGACCGGCTGAACAGCCAGTTTGTTGCCAGGCAGGGCAATTATATCCTGGTTGGGCCCGGGCGGTGGGGATCGGCGGATCCATGGCTTGGAATCCCGGTGAAATGGGCGCAGATCTCGGGGGCAAGGCTTATCGTCGAAGCAGGGATGAAAAACTTCCATATCGACCCCAGCCAGGGCACTCATTTCTTCCAGAACCTCACATCTTTCAATGTCGGTTACTTCACAATAAACCCTTTTATTGGTGAAGGATACTACGACCTGGATTTCCTCAACAAGCACAAAGCGGCCTACGAGGACCAATTCGTCAGGCACCTGAAATTCACCGACCCTGTGATCATTAAAATAGATGGAAGCAAAAAGGCCGGAATTGTTTTAAAACCAGAAAAATAAATTTAGAGGCTTTCCTTTGTTATCAATAAAATAAGGCCTAATTTCGTGCCGGAAAACAACGTTAATTTTTTAACATCACCCCTATTATCAACTTTTTAAATCTGTTAAGTTATGGACTTAGAAAAGATCATGGCAGACCTGGAAAAGAAAAACCCGGGGCAACCCGAATTTCTCCAGGCAGTAAAGGAAGTACTTGAAACCATTGAAGACGTTATCAAGGAAAATCCCAAGTATGAAGCCAACAACGTCATTGAAAGAATCATTGAACCCGACAGAGTTATCTCCTTCAAGGTAGAATGGCTTGACGACAAGGGCAATGTAAACGTGAACCGTGCATACCGCGTTCAGTTTAACAACGCCATTGGTCCATACAAGGGCGGGATGCGCTTCCACCCCAGTGTAACACTTGGTGGCCTGAAGTTCCTTGGTTTTGAGCAGACTTTCAAAAACGCACTTACCACCCTTCCGATGGGAGGTGCCAAAGGGGGTAGCGATTTCAATCCCAAAGGTAAATCCAATGCTGAGATCATGCGTTTCTGCCAGGCACTTATGGCTGAACTCTATCGTTACATCGGGCCGGACACCGATATCCCGGCAGGAGACATCGGCGTAGGTGGACGCGAAATTGGTTATATGTACGGCATGTACAAGAAGCTTGTCAACACCCACAACGGTGTATTCACAGGCAAGGGTCGTAACTGGGGCGGAAGCCTTGTTCGTCCCGAAGCTACCGGTTTCGGTAACGTATATTTTGCACAGGAAATGCTGAAGACCCGCGGTGAAACCCTCAAGGGAAAAACCGTTGTGGTATCCGGTTTCGGTAACGTTGCCTGGGGCTCAGTAACCAAGGCCACCCAGCTTGGCGCCAAGGTTGTAGCCATCAGCGGCCCCGATGGATACGTATACGATCCCGATGGCATCAGCGGCGAAAAAATCGACTATATGCTTGAGCTGCGTGCCTCCAACCAGGATATCGTGAAGCCCTACACCTATGAATTCCCCAACGCTCAGTTCTTTGAAGGCAAGCGACCCTGGGAGGTAAAATGCGATGTAGCGCTCCCCTGCGCCATCCAGAACGAGCTCAATGGCGAAGATGCTCAAAGACTTATTGACAATGGCGTTATTTGCGTCTCCGAAGGAGCAAACATGCCCTGTACCCCTGAAGCAATGGAGATATTCCTGAAAGCGAAAATTCTGTACGCCCCCGGAAAAGCTTCCAACGCTGGTGGTGTGTCCACTTCAGGTCTGGAGCAAACCCAGAATGCTATGAAACTGAACTGGAACGCCAAAGAAGTGGAAGAAAAACTCCACAGCATCATGGTCAACATCCACGAGGCTTGCGTGAAATACGGCAAGGAAGCCGATGGATATGTTAACTATGTAAAAGGCGCCAACGTGGCCGGCTTCATTAAAGTGGCCGACGCCATGATAGACCAGGGCGTAATTTAAAAAGGGGTCATTCCTCAGAAAAGGGCTGTGCGGAATACTGCACGGCCCTTTTTATTAAAAATTCTTCACATACGCAAGAATTCTTCCAAAAAAAAATATTTATTTCTTTCCCTTCAGTTACTTCAATTTTATTTAATTTTCCTGCAGAAACCAAAAACAGAGGATATATGCGCATAAAAAGAATAGTCCCTGCCCCCCCTCTTCAGGATGTGTTCCCTTCGGTCGACCTCTCGCAAATGGATGCCCTCATTGCCCGCTACAAAGGCAAAAAAGGCAAGCTCATCCCTCTGCTCCAGGGGACACAGGCCCTCTTCGGCTATATTCCAAGAGAGGCTTTTTTGAAGCTAAACCGGGAAACGGGACTGAGCCTCAGCGAGCTTTACGGAGTGGCCACTTTCTATGCTCAATTCAGGCTTACCCCTTCGGGAAAGCACATCATCAAAATGTGTCACGGAACCGCTTGTCACGTCCAGAATGTTACGGCTATCACGGATGAGCTGCTTGACTTTCTGGAAGTAAAAGACGGTGGGACAACCGCTGATGGTCTTTTCACAGTCGAGACGGTGGCTTGCCTGGGGTGCTGTTCCCTCGCCCCTGTGATGATGGTGGACGAGGAGACCCACGGAAAATTGACACCAAAAGAAGCCGTGAAGATCATCAAAGAGATCCGCCGCAACGAGATCCAGTAAACCCAAAAGGACAGGCAAATGAAAAAGACAAAGGTAATTGTAGGCTTGGGAAGTTGTGGCATTGCTGCAGGTGCCGGAAAGACCTATCAGGAATTTGACCGCATCAGGAAAGCTGATCGGCTGGACTTCGAACTAAGAAAAACAAGCTGTGTGGGCATGTGCTTCCGCGAACCCCTGGTTGAGATCATAGACGATTCGGGCAGCTACCTCTATGGCCAGGTGGATCCTTCCAAAGCTGATGAGATCATTGAAAAGCACATCAAGAACTTTTCCCCCATTCCCGAATATATTGTTCAGAGCGAAAAATATCCCTCTGCCGATGAGTCGTTCTTCGAGGGACAGGTCAAAATTGCCCTCAGGAACTGCGGGTACATGGACCCGGAAAACATTGAAGAATACGAGGCGCGTAGCGGTTATGCTGCCATCCGTAAAATTGCCGGCAATCATCTTAGTCCTGAAACGGTGATCCAAATGGTGATCGACTCAGGTCTTCGCGGACGTGGCGGCGGAGGATTCCAGACAGGCTTGAAATGGAAATTTGCCCGCAATTACGACGCCCCCCAGAAATACGTGATATGCAATGCCGACGAAGGCGACCCTGGGGCTTTCATGGACCGCTCCATCCTGGAGGGCGACCCCCACAGTGTACTGGAAGGCATGATCCTATGCGGATACTCCATTGGGGCCTCTGAAGGCTACATTTATTGCAGGGCCGAATACCCCCTGGCCATCAAACGCCTCAACATTGCTCTGGACCAAGCACGGACAAAAGGATACCTTGGTAAGGACCTGTTTGGCATCCGGGGCTTTCATTTTGATATCAGGATAAAAGAAGGAGCCGGTGCTTTTGTTTGTGGTGAAGAGACCGCCCTCATCGCTTCCATCGAAGGGCGCCGCGGAATGCCCCGCCGCAGGCCACCCTTCCCGGCCCAAAGCGGCCTATGGAAAAGCCCCACCAACATCAACAATGTCGAGACCCTTGTCAACATCCCCTGGATCATTTTCAACGGGCCTGAAGCCTATGCCCGCCTCGGCACCGAGAAAAGCAAGGGCACCAAGGTTTTTGCCCTTACGGGTAAAATAAAACACGGAGGCCTGGTGGAAGTCCCAATGGGCATAACCATCAAGGATATCATTTACAAGCTTGGAGGAGGCATACAGGGAGACAAGAAATTCAAAGCCGTTCAGCTGGGCGGCCCTTCGGGAGGCTGTGTGCCCGAATACCTCTCACATACAATTGTCGATTACGACTCAGTTACCGCCACAGGTGCCATTATGGGCTCAGGCGGGATGGTCGTTATGGACGAAACCACCTGCGTGGTGGATATCGCACGTTTTTTCCTTGATTTCACCCAAAAGGAGTCCTGCGGCAAATGTACCTTTTGCCGCATAGGGACCAAACGCATGCTGGAGATCCTGACCCGTATCACTGAAGGCGAAGGTCAGGAGGGCGATATTGAATTGTTGGAAGAACTGGCACAAAACATAAAAGACAGCTCCCTTTGCGGGCTGGGGCAAACTGCACCCAACCCCGTGCTTACCACCTTGAAATATTTCAGGGATGAATATGAGGCCCACATACGCGACAAGAAGTGCCCGGCGCTAAGCTGTAAGAAACTGCTGACCTACCAGGTTGACCCCGAAAAATGCACGGGCTGCATGTCGTGCACTAAGGGCTGCCCTGTGGATGCCATCGAAGGCGGCAAACGCGAGACGCATTTCATCCACCAGGACATCTGCATTCAATGCGGGGTCTGCTTCACCCGCTGTAAATTCGGGGCTATTCAAATCAGTTAGGTAATTTCCAACAAGAAAACACTCATCTATGAGCCATCTGAATATTATCCTGAACAAGCGAATTGTCAAAGGCCTTGCAGGAGAAAGTATCCTCGACCTTGCCCGCAGGCATGGCATAGAGATACCTACCCTTTGTCACGACGACCGTCTGGAGCCCTATTCTTCCTGTTACCTCTGTGTAGTGGAGGTTGAAGGTATGCGTGGTTTACAGCCCGCCTGCTCCACCAAGATCACTGAAGGGATGAGGATTGAGACCGAGAATGAACGGGTCATAAAATCCCGCAAAATGGCCCTTGAGCTGCTGCTCAGCAATCACTATGCTGACTGCATCGCGCCCTGCAGAGAGACCTGCCCCGCGGGGGTGGATGTACAGGGCTACATCGCGATGATCAACAAGGGAATGCACCACGAAGCTGTTGAGATCATCAAGAATACAAACCCCCTCCCTGCCATATGCGGGAGGGTCTGCGTACGTCCCTGCGAGCTTGCCTGCCGCCGTAACCTTGTAGAAGGGCTTGGCGTGGGGATCGATTACCTGAAACGATACACTTCTGATATTGACCTCCTTGCATCCGATCGTTTCACTCCTGTTAAGAAACCCACAAGCGGCAAAAGGGTGGCCATCATCGGGGCAGGTCCGGGCGGCTTAAGCGCTGCCTTCTTCCTGGCAAAGGAAGGACACGAAGTGGAGATCTTCGAGGGGAATGCCCATGCAGGAGGAATGTTGCGGTATGGGATCCCCCCCTACCGCCTGCCCAACGACATCATCGATAAAGAAGTGGAAGGCATCACCGGCCTGGGCGTGCAGATCCACTACAACCTGAAACTGGGTGAAAACCTGAGCTATGCCGAATTAAAGAACAACTTCCACGCCGTCATTCTGGCCATTGGTTCACAAAACGGAACCCGCATAGGTTGTGAAAACGATGATGCCGGCAATATCTTCTCAGGCATTGACTTCCTGAGAAATATGGAAGCGACGGGCCAGAAATACAACCTCAGCGGGAAAAAGGTAGGCGTCATCGGGGGCGGAAATACCGCCATGGATTGCTGCCGCACAGCCATGCGGTGCGGGGCCGAAGAGGTCACCGTGATCTACCGCAGGACTGAAATGGAAATGCCCGCAAACCCCATTGAAATACACGAATCAAAACTGGAGGGCATTCATTACCTCTTCCTAACAGCTCCCGCAAGGGTAAACCCCGATGAGCAAGGCAACATCAGCACGCTGACCTGCTTCAAGATGGAGCTGGGTGAACCCGATGCTTCGGGGAGGCGCCGTCCCGTAAAAATCGACGGATCAGAATTTGATATTGAACTCGACATTGTCCTGGCCGCTATTGGACAAAAAACCCACGTGAACTTTATTGAGGACATCAACCGCCATGCCGGAAAAGAACTGCTCATCAACAAGTGGGGCGACATCGCCGCCGATAGCAAGACCCTGCGTACGTCCATCGACAATGTCTTTGCCTGTGGCGATGGGGTAACAGGACCTGCCACCCTCATTGAAGCCATTGCCCAGGGTCGTCTGGCAGCCCAGGGCTGCCACAAATTCCTGTTGGGACAGGAAGTCACCCCTCCCCCTTACGAGTTCCTGAGCCGGCGCGACAACTTCCGGGAGCAACTGAAAGCCGACTATGAGGCCTGGTTCGAAAAACAGGAACGCCAGGAGATGCCTACCCTGAACCCCGCTAAAAGAAATAATTTTGAAGAGGTCGAACTGGGATATGATGATCAGGCCGCTTTTAAAGAAACCCTGCGTTGCCTTGAATGCGGCTGCACAGAGCTCTACACCTGCGAGCTGAAAAAGCATGCCACTAAATACGAGGCAAGACAAAATCATTACAAAGGAGACTTCAAAAACTACAGGCTGCGCTATGACCACCCCTTTGTGGAAATCGACAACAACAAATGCATCCTCTGCAGCCGCTGTGTGAGGATTTGCTCGGAAGTGGTGGGAGCCAATGCCCTCGGGCTCATCAACAGGGGATTTGAGACCTATGTAGCTCCCAGTATGAGCGACTCATTGCTCCACACGCAATGCGAATCCTGCGGGATGTGTATCGAGACCTGCCCCACGGGCGCCATTACCGAAAACGTCCCCTTTAAACCGGGCCCAGTGCCCCTTGACCAATTCAACACCCTGTGCAATTACTGCTCGGTTGGTTGCCAGATCACCCTGCACCATAAGTCGCGCTTCTTTGGAAAAGCCGGGGGCAGCCACGGGCTGATCAACAAGGACGCAAGCATTTGCCGCTATGGCAAGTTTGGCTACCGCTACCTCAACAGGCCCGACAGGATTACAAAACCCCTATTAAAAGGCAATGGAGGCTTCAGGGAGATCTCCTTTGAAGAAGCCTTTAAGATCATTGCTGAAAAGATAAAAACCGTCACGCCCGATGAAAATGCCTTCTATGCGGGCGCAAGGCTTAGCAATGAAGAGATCTATTTGATACAGAAACTGGCCCGAATGGCGGTCCATACAAACAATGTCACCAGCTTTCATTACCTGGGCAGGGGTTCGGGCTTTTTTGAGAACAGCCGCAATAACGTACCCTTTGAACAAATCCATTCGGCCCGCCGTATCTTCCTCATAGGCAGTGAGATCAACCTGGAAAATGCAGTACCAGGCTATTACATCAACAACCTGAGGGAAAAACAACACATTCCGCTGGAGGTGATCACTACAGAGAGTCAGAGCGCCATGGCCCAAAAAGCCGACAGCGTGCTGGCGATTAAGTCCTATGAGCACTTTCTAAGGGCTGCCAACCATTACCTCCTTTCCTGCAAACAGCAAAACGACCTATTCATTGAAGACCATTGCAATGGATTTGACCCCTATCGTTTGAACCTCATGCAGGAAGACTTCAACGAGATGCTCACCAAGGCCGGCTGCAGTAAGGAAGCCCTTGCTGCATTTATTGAAAGCTACAACAACGAACACCGGTCCATCATCCTGTATTCGGAAAAACACCTGAACGCTGCGGCCTGCCATGAGGTCCACAACCTGGCATATCTTTGCGGGAAACCGGGCAAAAACGCCAGTGGGCTCATCAGCCTTAAGGAGAAGAACAATGCCGAAGGCCTGTTCGATATGGGCGCCTCGGCAGCCCTGGCCCCCGGAGGGAAGGACCTGCATGATGAAGGGGTCCGCATGCAACTGGCAAAGCATTGGCAAACATCAGGTCTGCCCGAAGGTATTGAAGAAGATCAGTGGGGTTTGTTTCGCTCAGGAAAGCTCAGGAATCTGTTTGTTTTTGGGGAAGACCCCATGGGATGCGCCATCGACAAAGGAGCCATTCGTGAAGCCCTTCAAAAGGCCGACTTCCTGGTGGTACAGGATCTGTTTATGACCGAAACTGCCGGCCTTGCCGACCTGATCCTCCCTGCCTCCCTGCATTTCGAAACGGGTGGCAGCTTCACCAACACCCAGAAGTTCATCCAGCAGTTTGAGGCCGCTTACCCCGGGCTACTGCCCCTGGATAACCTCGGCCAGATAAAGCATATGGCAAAAGCCCTGGGCGTGGAGTGGGCCTTCGAAGGCCCCGCCGATGTATTGCTGGAGGCTGCAGGCCTTATCAGGCAAATGCCTGAAAACGGCTGGGTGCCCTTCAGCTTTCATACCCCCGAAAACCAGCCGGAAACCCGTCATTTTAACCATGGCTGCGACTACCTTGTCAAGTATTTTGACGATGAATGGGATCATGCGTTTAACCAAAACCAAGCATAAAATGAAAACCTTTGATTCACTGGATGAGATCCTCGATTTTGCCATGAACTCCGAACAGGAAGCGGTGGACTTCTATACCGAACTTGCCGACAAGCAAAGAAACCGGCAGATCAGGGAGCTGTTCCTCGAGTTTGCGCAGGAAGAAGTAAGCCATAAGGCAAGGCTTCAGAAAATCAAAGAAGAGCAGCTTTTCGACCTCCAGACCGAACCCGTAACCGACCTGAAGATATCCGACTATGTGGTTAGCCGCAAACCCTCCCCTGAACTGAGTTATGCCGATGCCCTGGTGCTGGCCATGAAAAAGGAAAAAGCTGCCTTTAAGCTTTATACAGCCCTGGCCGAACGAACCGGAAACACCGGGCTGAGCAAGGTATTCCAGGCCCTTGCCCTTGAGGAATCGAGACACAAGCTACGCTTCGAAATAGAATATGACGAATACGTCATGCGTGAAAACTAAGCTGCCTTAAATACAAAAAGCCGGGAATCCCCGGCTTTATTATTGTTGGAATTAACCTAAAGACAAAATTGGCCTTAGCTTTTTTTCTTGATGGTGCAGCCGATGGCCCTTGTAAAATCAGGCTCGGGACGCTTGCCTTTTATCAATGCTTCAATGGCATTGGCAAGGTATTTTTCCTTCACCTGTGAGGCATCCTGGTAGTTGTCGTCAATAGCGCCTATGTAAGCTACTTTCAGCTCATCGCCAACGCGCTCAAGCAGGAAAACGTGGGGGGTGCGGGTAGCGCCATACAGCGGCAGCACCTTCTGGCCTTCATCAAAAACATAGGGGAACGGGAAGCCTTTTTCCCTGGCCCTTTCCTGCATCAGCTCATACGAATCCTGCGGCTGAACTTCAGGGTCGTTTGCGTTGATGGCGATCACAGGGAATCCCTTGGCCGCATATTCCTGGTGCAGCGCGATCATGCGATCCTCGTATGCCACCACATAAGGACAGTGGTTACACGAAAAAATTACGATAAACCCTTTTGCATCAGGATAATCAGACATTGATACATATTTGCCGTCTACATTCTTCAGACGAAAATCACCAGCTACGTCACCTACCTGGTAGCCCTGGGTAAAACCGGCAGCTGCCAGGAAAAGGATGCCTAAGAAAATACTTGCACGCTTCATTGTTTCTCAATTTAGTTTAATAATGGTTTAATGATTGATTCCAATTCTTCCAGGTGAAACTCCTGCTCATAAAAGCCACGGAAACCCCTGGCGAAAATCACCGTTGCCGGAATGGCACCTGTCCATTCCTCGCTGACCAGTGGAATCCATCGGTTTGAGTCGGTATCGTCAAGCAGGACCACCTCGCTTTTCATTCCCATACGGTCAACAAAGGGAATCACCCTGCTTTCCAGTTGATTGGGAAAGTCGAGGCTCACCAGCAACACCTTCACTTTCTGATCCTTGTATTGTTCCTGGATGGTCTCAAACACAGGAATTTCCCTTACACAGGGAGCACACCAGGTGGCCCAGAAATTTACCACGTAAATCGTGTCATTCTCCAGGTGGAGCCTGGGTTCAAACTCATCAAAGCTGACCTTCCTGATGGCCCTGCCATCAACAGCATAGACCTTGTTGATCATGGTCAAAAGACTAACAACCAGTGAAAAACCTAACAATATTTTTTTTGTCATTTTTTAATTATTCCAAATTAGCTCATATGGGCTTTTGCCAACGGTAATTGAATAAACAACGGAGTTAAATGATTGTTTGATTGTATCCGGCAGTTTTTAAGAAAAAATCCAAACCTTTTCTTTGAAAAGATGGTTTCCATCCTTTTTCAAACAAGCTAAGCCATGCGAGAACAAATTTTTTTAACACCTCCCAGTCCAGGGCCGTCTTTGACCAGGCAAGATCAAAAGCCCTGTTTTAGTCATAGTTAATACGGAGTTAATACGGTTTAAACCGTATTAACTCCGTATTAACTCCGAATATGGTTTGAAGCTAGCATTGATTTACAAAGACTTACAAAAACCATTATAAGTTCGTTTTTGTCAAAACAAACCTGTAAAAAAACGCCGTCTCAGGGAGGTTCACTGAGGCGGCGTAAAAAAGGCATCTTACATTTTATTACTTGGCGTAGGCCACGGCGCGGGTTTCCCTGATGACCGTGATCTTGATCTGACCGGGGTAGGTCATCTCCGTCTGGATCTTCTTGCTCAGGTCATAGGAGATCTGCTCGGCATCCTTATCAGAGACCTTATCACTTCCCACGATTACGCGCAGTTCACGACCCGCCTGGATGGCATAGGTCTTCACCACGCCGGGATAAGATAAAGCCAGCTCTTCCAAGTCGTTCAATCGTTTGATATACGACTCGACCACTTCGCGCCTTGCCCCGGGTCTGGCGCCCGAAATGGCGTCGCACACCTGGATAATGGGCGAGATGAGGCTGGTCATTTCCACCTCATCGTGGTGAGAGCCAATGGCGTTCACCACTTCGGGATGCTCCTTGAACTTCTCCGCCAGCTTCATACCCAGCATGGCATGGGGCAGGTCGGGCTCGTTGTCGGGAACCTTCCCGATATCGTGAAGCAGTCCTGCCCGCTTGGCCAGTTTGGGGTTCAGTCCCAGCTCGGAGGCCATTGTGGCTGCCAGATTGGCCACTTCCTTAGAGTGTTGCAGCAGGTTCTGCCCATACGATGAGCGGTATTTCATTTTGCCGATCAGGCGGATCAGCTCGTGATGCAGGTTGTGGATGCCCAGGTCAATGGCGGTGCGTTTGCCCACCTCAATGATTTCCTGGTCAATTTGTTTCTTCACCTTGGCCACGACTTCCTCAATGCGGGCAGGGTGAATGCGGCCGTCGGTCACCAGTTTATGGAGCGACAGGCGTGCAATTTCGCGGCGCACGGGGTCAAAGCCGCTGAGGATGATGGCTTCGGGGGTGTCGTCTACAATGATCTCTATGCCTGTTGCGGCTTCCAGGGCGCGAATGTTACGGCCTTCCCTGCCTATGATGCGGCCCTTGACCTCATCATTTTCGATGGGAAACACAGACACGGAGTTTTCAATGGCCACTTCGGTGGCGGTGCGTTGCAGGGAGTGGATCACCAGCTTGCGTGCTTCGTTGTGGGCGGTGATCTTGGCTTCATCCATCATATCTTTTATAAAGATCTGGGCGTCAGCCTGGGCTTCCAGTTTAAGGGTTTCAACGAGTTCAGCCTTGGCTTCATGAGCCGAAAGGCCGCTGATGGATTCCAGTTTTTCAAGCTGCTGCTTGTAGGATTTCTCCAGTTCGTTCTGTTTGCGTGCAACGATTTCGATCTGGTTGCTGAGGTTTTCCTGGAGTTGGTTCAGTTCTTTCTGTTTGCGCTGGTAATCCTCCATACGCTGGGAGAAGGCCTGTTCTTTCTGCCTTAATTTACTTTCGGCAGTGTTGATCTCCTGGTTTTTTTCAAAAACAAATTTCTCGTGCTCGGCCTTGAGCTGAAGGTATTTTTCCTTCGCCTGCAGCATCTTCTCCTTCTTGACAACTTCTGCTTCGGAGGTTGCTTCTTTCAGGATGTGCTGACTTTTCTTGACGATCGCCTTGCGCAAGATGGTGCTTGCGATCAATCCGCCCAAGCCGAGCGATACCACTGCAATAATGGCACAGATTAATATATTCATGTTTGGTTAAAAGTTTGTTAAATAAATAAAAAACCCGCAATTAATTCAAGGAGGTTTATAGAAACCCCAGTAATACAGGCTTAGGGGGTTAGCGTTTTTCGAACGTCCACTGTCCCAAAGGGAACATCCGCGGCGAACCGTGGATGGGGAGGCCTGTTCTAGAAACACCAAACGGGTCCCTAAAGTTTAATTGTGTTGAGTTTCACAAACGTATTCTTGAATTAATGCGGGTATACCAAGAATATTTTCAAAGAGCGTTAGCTTTCATTCAGATGTTCATCCAGTATCCGTTCAAGTTTTTGCAACTTATCCTTCAGCACAATTTGGCTGCCTGCTACCTGTTTAACTCCAAGGCTTTCCACGGCAAACTGCAGGGTCACCATCGCCAGCAGGTCCTGTTTGTCGCGGAAGGCATATGCACTGCCATAGTCTGTCATTTTATCCCGAATCAGCTTTGCGGCTTCACGGAATACTTGCTCCTCCTCTTCACTTTTTACGCTGAGCCTGTAAGGGCGTTCAGCAATTATCACGGATATTAACTGTTCCTTCATAAATCCCAACAGGGCTTATCTGTTTAAAAGCGCGTAACACTTCTCGATTTCCCGCAAAAGTTCGTTCACTTTTTGCCTGGCCTGGCCTGAATCATCCGTCTCAAGAACCGAGCCGATGTGGCTGCTCGACAAACGCGTTTCCAAGTCCCTGATTTGATTGGCCTGCTCGTTGAGTTGCTCCAATAACTTTTGCTGATCGGTTTCAAGCTGGGATACCCTCTCCTTCAATTGCTTGTTACGTAATATCAGCCTTTGTGTTTTGTTTATAATGCCCTCAACGGTCAGCCCCAATTCGTCCATTCCTGTTTGGCATTAAGCGTGCCACAAATGTATAATATTTCCACTAATTTAGGAAGAATTTTTGACTTGCCCAAAAATTTTAATGCAATCACCGAACCAATATTTTGGATTTTTGTAAATTTATTTCAAACTTTAGTCTTTGAATTCTGATCGGGTGCTTCCCGGGCAAGATGAAAGAAGAATTTATATCGTATCTGTGGAAAAACAGGCTGTTGTTTGCCGAGCGGCTTTATACCCAAACGGGGGAGCCACTCTATATTCAGCACCCCGGTCAGGAAAACCACGACGCAGGTCCTGATTATTTTGCTGCCAGGATCCGAATAGGCACTACGCTATGGGTGGGCAACGTGGAGATTCATACGCGCAGCTCCCATTGGCTGTTGCATGGCCATCAGAACGACCCGGCATACGACAATATCATCCTTCATGTGGTGTATGAACACGACCAGGAGATCAGCAATTCAAGGGGTGAGGTCTTCCAGGTCCTTGAGGTGAAAGACAACTTTGACTCAGGGCTGCTCCTGAATTACGAAAAGCTGCAGTCGTCGCGGGCCTGGGTTCCGTGCGAAAGGCAGGTTGCAAGTGTTGCAGGACTTGTATGGAATAACTGGCTGAACCGCTTGCTGGTGGAGCGTCTGGAAAGGAAATCGGAAGAAGTGCTGCATTTCCTGGAATATTTTGGGAATGACTGGGATCAGACATTCTTTTTTTTGCTGGCCCGCAACTTCGGCTTTAAAGTCAATGCCAGTCCCTTTGGTTTGCTGGCCCAGCGCACGCCCTTCACCCTGCTGGCCCGCAACCGCGACAATCTGACGATCGTTGAAGCGCTGCTGTTCGGGCAAGCCGCCTTGCTGGGCGAAGACCTTGAAGACCTTTATCCAAGAACCTTGTTGAAGGAGTATCGCCACCAGGCGGCCAAACACAATCTAAATCCCGTTGACAGGGGCTTATGGAAGTTTGCTCGCCTGAGGCCGCTCAACTTCCCAAGCATTCGCATTGCCCAGTTTGCCATGCTGATCCACCAGTCGGGTCACCTGTTCAGAAACCTGCTGGAGACCAGAAAGCCTGATGACATCCAGCGCCAGCTCAGGGTGAAAGCCTCGCCCTACTGGGATGAACATTATGTGTTTGACAGGAAAACGGCCCCAAGGGAGAAGCCCCTGGGCAAGGATGCCATCAACAATATCATCATCAATAGCCTGGCGCCCGTACTGTTTATTTACGGAAGGCAAAACATGCGGCAGGTGTTGTGCGACAAGGCCATCGACCTGCTGCAAACCACTCCTGCGGAAAACAATGAAATTATAAGGAAATGGAACAGCATTGGAGTGCGGGCTCAGCATGCTGCAGATTCACAGGCCCTGATCGAATGCAAGAAGTATTATTGCAACCCGAAACATTGCCTTCACTGCCCCATCGGGCATTTGATCCTTAAGGGCGGCTGAGGGGCTGCTCCTCTATCTTGATCTCGTAAGTCAGCTCAATGGCCCTGACCAGGGTCGCGCTCACCCCGCAATACTTCTCCTTCGACAATTCAACGGCACGTTCCAGTTTTTCGCGGGAGAGGTCTTTCCCCCTGAACACGTAAGTGACGTGCATGGAGCGGTAATCCTTGGGCAGTTCATCCCTCAGCTTGCCATCCACCGAAATGCTCAGGCCTTCGATGGGCACGCGCATCTTGTTCAGGATATCGATCACGTCAATGGCTGTACAGCCGGCCAGTGAAACCATCATCAGGGCTTTGGGGCGAAAGCCCCGCGGTTTGTCTGACTGCTCCATATTGGCATCAATCATCATCTTTTGTCCATCAGTATCCACCTCAAAAACAAGATCCTCAACCCAATTCAACTCCACTGATCTTTTCATCGCTCGTAAAAATCGTTTATATGCAACTATTCTTCAAACCGACTGCTTTCGGCCAGCGGGAAAGAGATCTTCACCAGGGTACCATCACCGGTAAGAATATCCAGGCTGCCGTTTACCTGGTCATTGACCAGGACTTCCACCAGTGAGAGGCCATTTGTATGGCCATTGTGAAGGTTAAATCTTTTGGGCATGCCTTTGCCATTGTCCTTGACATGGAGATGACAAACACCATCATCCTGGAAAAATTCGATGGCCAGGGAGGGCGTCTTAAGTTCTTTCGTTTTCCTGCGGCGGTTTGTATAGGCGTGTGCCAGGGCATTGCTGATCACCTCGTTGACAATAATTCCCAGCGGAATGGCATGGTCAATATCAAGGAATATTTCCGAAAGGTTCAGCTCCAGCTGCAGCGCATCCTCCCATTCATAAAACGCTGTCAGTTGACTCACCAACAACCTCAAAAACCCAGAAAAATCCACTTCTGAATAATTCAGAGAAAGGTACAAGTGGTGATGAACCAGCAAAATGGCCCGCACCCGCTGGGCCAGTTCCCTGAATTTTTGGTTCACTTTTTTGGGATTATCCTTGCTGATCTGGGCATTGACAAGGGCTATGATGAGGTTCATATTGTTTTTGACCCTGTTGTGAATCTCATTGATCAGGACTTCCTTTTCAGCGATGTCCGAATTGATCTTTTCTTCCACCTTAAGGCGTTCAGTCATCTTCACCTGGAGCTCCCTATAGGAATTAGAGAGCTGGTCTGTCCGTTCCTTCACCCTGGCTTCAAGCACTTCGCTAAGGCTTCTGAGTTTATTTTCGATCTGCTGGCGTATCAGGATCTCGTTGCGCAATTTGATTGCTTCGCGGTTATCCTGGCCATAGACCATCAGGCCAAGGACATCATCGAAGGCATCCTTGACAAGGACAAGTGAAACATTCACGGCAATGTATTCGCCCCTTGAAGAGCGTATGCTAACCTCGGCAGGTCCAGAATAGCCATTGGAAAGGGCCCATTCGATGAATTTTTCCATCTCCTGGTCTTCTGCAAAAAAAGATGTAACCATTTTGCCTTCAATTTCCTTGTTGCGCATTTGCAGCAAATCAGCGGTGAAGGCATTGGTGCGGTCCACCTTCCCTTCCAGATCACAAAAGAACAGGACCTGACGGGTCTGCCCTATAACCTGTTCAGCGGCAAGGGCAGGAGTCAGGGCAAAAAAGCGCAGGCGCATCACTCCGAAGGCCACGCCTCCCAACCAAAACACGGAATAAATATGCGAAAGATGGTTTATCCCTACGATGCCACCCACAGGAAGGAGTAAATCGGAGAGGAAGGCAAACAAAAGGGTCACGACCAAAGGGAAAAAGATAAACTTAAACTGGGCAATCTCTTCGGGATGATTCATGCTCTTTCTCCATTTTGCAAGAAGGAGGATGATGAGCAGGTGACTCCCCACAAAATAGATAAAGGCAGCAAAGGTAAGCCAGCTGCGTTGAGGCTCTGCATCAAACCAGCCCAAAAAAAAGGATGAGTGAATTTCTTCAGGGTTAAGCAAAAGATGAACCACCAGCAGCAAGCCAAAAATTAAAATAATCCTTGCCAACCAAACCTTAACTCTGTTGTTTCTTGGATAATTGGTGAGGCTTGAAACAAAGCGCAAAAGAAAGGGCACGTAAAGAAAGGCACCTGCCACCGAAAACCGGAACAAATAATACCCGCCAAACAGTTTGGTGGAAGAATCGTGAAAAACATGTCCGAATGACCAAACTGCAAGCCACATAGCCACAAAGAAAAACCAGCGGTTTAAGGAGGCAGAAGGGTTTTTCCACAGCACAAAGACCCCCATTTCCAGGTATAGCACCAGGACAACAATGGACAATATGGAGATCAGGTTTAAGGTCATTGGATAATAAATTCCTTTAATTATTAAACTTCAAAATGTAACTCGTCCCGAAGGTAACCCGCCTGGTCAGACTGCCTTTTAAATGCTCCTTAACAAGGATTTCAACCAATCCCAGGCCTGTAATTCCATCCTTTCCATTCTGGCTGCGTCCGTCCAAACCGATCCCATTGTCGCTGATCAGCAGTGTAAATTCGTCCTGCCTTTTGTAGAATTCAACATTGATGGTACCCACATAGCCGGGTTTCCCATCGGTATCATCTTTCGGGGGAAATGCATGCCTGAGGGCATTGGTAAGCAGTTCACTGTAAATGATCCCGCAAGGTATTGCCTGGTCAATTTCAAGGAATTCACTGCCCACGTTCAGGCGGAAGATGATATTCTTACCTGCGCCCTGGTTGGCATAAATCTCCCCGGTAATATTTTTGATGAAATCGCTGAAGTTGATCCTTGAGAGGTTGGGCGAGGCATAAAATTCCTCGTGAATGGACGAGATACTGCGGATGCGCTCGGCAATTCTACGCACTTTTTCACGGGCTTCAATATCCATATCCTTGTGGGTGCCCATCATATTGGTCAGCGAGATGATGATCTGAATATTGTTTTTGACCCTGTGGTGGATTTCTTTAACCAATTGGACCTTTTCCTCCAGGTCGGAAGAGATTTGTTGCTCGGCCCGCTTCCTTTCGAGGATCTCTTTTTTGAGGCGTTCATTGGCCTCCATCAATTCACGGGTACGCTTCTCGACCAGTACCTCCAAGTCCTGCCTGATCTGCATCAGTTTTTTCTCATTGCGCGAGCGTTGAGCCACTTCTTCCTGCAGTCTCTCTTTTTGCCGCAGATCGAGTCCCAGCAACACAAAGCCAAGATAGTTGCCCAGATAATCATCAATGCGCACCATGGATAAAATCACAGGAATGGGGTCACCCGTCCGGGGAAACAATTTGCATGAAATGTCGGGGACCACCTTGTTTGAGCGCAACTTCCGGCTATGCTCCTGAATAACCTGGAAGTCCCAGAAAATTTTCTTGGGTGACATCCGCATCAATTCATAACTGTTAAACCTCAGGTTCTCCAAGCAATAGCGATTGGCGGAATATATGCCCTCTTGCTGGTCGAAATAAAACACAAACTCACGCAAATGATTGGTAATGAGCCTGGATACAACATCAGAACTGAAGCTTTGGGGGCGCAAGTTCACAACCGACAGGTACAGGCCCACTCCCATAGGCAGAGCCGTGACCTGGGCAAGCGAAGGGATTATTGTATTCCCCAGAAAGGGGAAAAGGAGGTTGGTAATAATGCTGGCAAGAACAAACACCCCAGTGCCTATTAGGATAGCATTGACTTGCCTGCGCTCTCGGTTCTTTGTAAGGTTCCTTTGCCATTTTACCAGCAGCCTCACACTTATGAACACAGCAGAAAACAGATAAAAAACAAAAATATAAAACCAGGGGTTTTGACGGTTTATTGAATTGAAGACTACCTCATCCCTGAAGAAAAACTGCTTGATGCTTTCAGGATCAATGTTGTACCTAATAAATGACAGGACTGCAAGGGGGAATAAAAGGTACCAGATGCCTTTCCACATCCCTTTGTCCCTGGAATTTGAAAGAAGGTAAAGCAACCAGGCGGTCCAAACGGGGAAAGTAGTCCAACCTGCTGATGCTAAGCGATCGAACAGATAAACCTGGTCGATTGTAATGGAAACCTGGATCAGGAACGAAAAGAAAGAATAAATGGAGAAAGAAAGAGAAAACAATACAATGCCTGTCCTTTCCTTTGACTTTTTTAATAAGAAAAAGGACAGGTAAAAAGCCTGGAAAAATAGCAAAAAACTCACAAAGGAGAGTAATGCATAGAGGTTCATAGACCAGGCGGATTATTTGATTACCCTTGAAAAAAGCAACATCAAATATCAGATTATTTTTCGAGTTGTGGAAATTAAACGCGCAGTATAGAGACAAAAAACCCCGAGTGAGCAATCATTCGGGGCGCTAAGATCCATAAGCATGGAATTAGTCTTCCAGGCTCGACAGATAGCGTTCGGCTTCGATGGCTGCCATGCACCCAGAGCCTGCAGCGGTCACTGCCTGACGGAACACATGGTCCTGAATATCGCCAGCAGCAAATACCCCGGGAATATTGGTCTGGGTGCTGTCGGGTTTTGTGATCAGGTACCCAGTTTCATCCATCTCGAGCTGTCCCTTGAAGAGATCACTATTGGGCTTGTGGCCAATGGCAACGAAGAACCCTTCAATATCCAGTTTGCTTTCCTGGCCTGTCTTGACGTTTTTGAGGATTGCCCCTGTTACGGTTTTATCACCCACGACCTCCAGGGGAACGGAATCCCAAATGATTTCAATGTTGGGTGTTTTCATCACGCGGTGTTGCATGGCCTTGGATGCACGCAACTCATCGCGGCGGTGGATGAGATATACCTTCTTGGCAAGTTTTGAAAGGTAATGTGCTTCTTCGCAGGCAGTATCTCCGCCCCCGACAACAGCCACGTTCATCCCCCTGTAAAAGAAACCATCACACGTAGCGCAAGCCGACACGCCAAAACCATTGAATTTTTTTTCCGATTCAAGGCCCAGCCATCTTGCGCTAGCCCCTGTGGCAATGATCAACGACTCGGCAAACACTTCATTGGATTCATCGACGGTCACTTTAAAAGGGCGCTGCGATAGGTCAACAGCGGTAACCAGGCCCCAGCGGATATCCGTTCCAAAACGTTCTGCCTGTTTGCGAAAATCTTCCATCATTTGGGGTCCCTGAATCCCTTCGGGATAACCGGGATAGTTCTCGACCTCGGTGGTGATTGTCAACTGTCCACCGGGTTGCAATCCCTGGTAAATGACGGGATGAAGATCGGCACGGGCAGCATAGATGGCAGCAGTATACCCTGCAGGCCCGCTGCCTATGATCAGACATTTGATCCGTTCTTTGTTCTCGCTCATGCTTTTAAAATTTCTTAATGATTAAAATTTTTTGCAAAATTAAAATAATTATCCCACAAAAATATATTAATATATGTTAAAGGCCTGAAGGCCTTATCTTCCGCTTGGTTTCAGGATAAAGCCCACTTTCAGAGTATTGAATAAATAGGCATCATAAGGTGTATCGGCGGGGGCAACGCCATCCAGGTTATTAAAGGCGGAATAGCGATAGCCAATTTCATAACCGATCACCATACGGGTTCCTACCAACCACGATAAACCGAGGCCAAAAGGAAGCGCCGGCTGAAGTTTTCCATATTCCTCCTGGGGTTTGTAGGCTGCCCCATCCTGGTCATACAGTTTGAGGTTGTGGCTGAATAAAGCAAGCCCTGCAAAGGCATAGATATCAAAAACCGTCATGGATGATAGCGGAGCATAAAAAGCAATGCGGGCGTTAAATTCCACGAGGTTGTTTCCGAAGGAGAAGCCCTCGAAATCTGCAAGTTTTCCATCGTCCTCACCGGTTATCCTGGCGTAGTCGAGGCCGAGGCTGAGGCCAAACCACTCAACCATACGGAGTTTTGTATAAACCCCGAAGTTCAGGCCGGGGTTTTGCAACTGGAACTGCAGGGATTCGCCAAAGCCAAGGCCTTTGTTGCCCTGGACATCGGTAAAGCCGTGGGCTGTCCCGATATTAAAACCAATCTCACGGCTTCCAACGCCAAAATAACGGTCACGCATAGACATGCGAAGCGGTGGGTTGCCCTGCCCCCCGGTATGGGAAATGCTGCTGGGGGTTGGGGTTCCGCGGCTCCCCCCCAGGTTGCCTGCACGGACACTGTTTGAGTTCGGAGCGCTATACGAATGGCTGCGCTCACCGCTGTGCCTGCGCGACTGGCTTTTTCTGCTTGCCTTGGAAGGTTTCGGCTTCTCCCTTGAATCTCTGGGGGCGTATTCAGGGCCGTCAGCATTTAGAGCAAGGGCTTCCCCTATACGCATCTCAGAATGCTCTTCATGAGACCAAACGCCCAAAGCAGAAGCGTTTACGGACCCTGCAACAGAGTATGCTAAGGTCATTAAAAACAGGGACAGAACCAGGGAAACCTGAACAAAGCCTTTCTTCATAACAGAGATCATTAGGGTTTACTTTCCCAATTTGGGGCTAAAATAATAGCCCAGGTTAATGGCATTATAGAAATAAGAATCCTTGGCAGGGCCGGGCGTGGGTGCCGTGCCATCCAGATGATCGGTAAAGGTTTTACGCCAGCCCACATTGAATCCTATTTTGAAGTTGTTTTCGGATGTGTAATGAAAGCCAACCCCAATGGGGATCACAAACTGAACGGGCACATAATTGTCGGAAATATCGATCGGGCCATCAGGGCCTGCAAGGCTGGGATCGTGGTAAAGCGCAGCAATCCCGGCAAAGGCATAAAAATCGATCGGAATATTCAGGAAACGCTGCGGGAGGTAAAGTTCATTCTTCAGAGAGATCTCATACAGGTCATTCTCGAAATAATACCCCCTTTCATATCGCGATGAAGTCACGGGCGAGAGGCTGTCGGCTCCCCCGATACGGCCATAGCTGATGCCGCCGTTCAGGGCAAACAATTCAGAAAAACGATAACGGGCAAAGGCTCCCAAATGCACCCCGGTGGCCTGCCATTGCAAATCGAGGAAAAGGATACGCGAGGCGTTTCGGTTGCCCCCGATATCGGCCAGCGAATGAGCAGAGCCAATCATGATTCCGGCGTCCCAGCCCCGTTTTTTGCTCAGCATCACCTCGCGCAAGGAGGTGAACGGCTGTCCGGGAACCCCGGTTATGGGGATATTTGGACGTGTCTGACCAAACAGGCTGGAATTAGTGAAAAGAAAAATTATTGCAGCGAAAAATAATATTTTCTTCATTGGATCTTATTATGGATCATTTTCTTCTTCAGCCCTAAAACAGGGCGTTTTTCAATTTTATTTCATTCAAGGGTCATTCATGACCAAAGCCCGGATAAATTTTCCGTAAAGTTATAAAAAAAGCTATGGCTTGAAAATGCATTATTGTAATACAACGAATAAGAAGGCAGAATATTTGGTACGGTTTTGGATATATTCATCCTGTGATCTGCGCTTTAATCGTAATTTTGCAATGAAAATCCATCAAAAAAGAATAAAAATGAAAAAAATCTCAATCTATCTTTTATTGGCTGTCTTTGGAACCTCACTGATTCTTATGGGCTCATGCAATAAAAAGAACAAATTACTTGTAAACACTGCCTCAGGCAAAAACATGGAAGAAGTCATGGAACTCCCCCTCCCCCAGCGCAACAATCTTTTTGCAATCGATTTGCTGAAAGCCATTCCCGAATACAAGGAAAACTTTATCATTTCGCCATTCAGCATCTCATCGGCCCTGGCCATGACGTATGCAGGAGCTGAAGGCCTCACCCGGGATGAGATGATGGCCACCCTGTATTTTGATCCCGAACAAGAGCAGTTTCACCCTGAATTCAGCGCCTATATGATGCGCCTGCGTGAGCTGGCCGGCGACAAGGTTCAGCTGAATATTGCCAATAACCTGTGGGCGCAGCAGGGCTATCATTTCCTGCCCGGATATTTCGACCTGCTGCAGCGCAACTACGGCACCACACTTAATGAAGTGGATTTCTACCGGGGCGACCGCGAAAGGATCCGCCAGGACATCAACCAATGGGTTTACAAAGAAACCCGCGAGAAGATCAGTGACCTGATCCCGCAGGGAGTCCTTACCGAGGACACCCGCCTGGTGCTGGCCAATGCCATTCATTTCTATGGACCCTGGGCCGTTGAGTTTGACAAGGACATGACCCGCCAGGACTATTTCACCAGCATCAGCGGCGAACGCCAGCTGACCGACTTTATGTTCCGCACCGACAAGCTGCCCTATTTTGCCAACGAAAAAATGGAGGCCATTGAACTCGCTTACGACGGGAGTGACTTCAGTATGGTGATTTTCCTCCCCAGGCGTGACATCAGCCTGCAAGAGCTGGAAGAAACCCTCACAGGAGAAGAATTTGTCGCCGCCCTTGCAGGCTTGCAGGAAAAGGAAGCCGATGTGATCATCCCCAAATTCAAGGCCGAGACCAAAACCGACCTTGAAGACCTGCTTGCCCTGATGGGAATGCCCCTTGCCTTTTCAAACAGGGCCGACTTCAGCGGCATGACGGGCAAAACAGATCTGAAAATTGACAAGGTCATCCACAAGGCCATGATCGAAGTGGCGGAGGAAGGCACCGAAGCAGCGGCAGCAACTGCGGTGGTCATCGTTCGCAAAACCGCCATCATGCCAGGGCAAGAACCCAAGATACAGTTTAAAGCCGACAGGCCTTTCCTTTATTTCATCAAGGACAACCGCTTTAACAGCATCCTGTTTATGGGCCGCCAGCTGAAATTCTAATACAGCCCGGGGCAGATTAAGCACAATACCCATTCCATACAACGGAAAAAACTTGCGGGACTCGGTGAAACCTTCAGAATGAGGGTTCACCGGGTCCCGCATATTTATTTCGGGCTGAGAAAACTTTTGTTATCCAATTAAGCATCCCGATAAAAATCGGGCGCTTCAAATGGTCAGTTACAAACCATCACCGAAAGGTGGATCACATAATAGGGGTAGTAATCCAGTTCAATTACCAGGTCATTGCCCTTATAAGTTGTAAACAAACCAGCTGCGGGTCTTTCGGTGGGCAATTCGCCTTCGTTGTACCCCTGAATTTTAACCGCTTCAGCCACATCCTGCATTGCCATATTGGGGCCGGGAACAATGGTCAGCACCCCGTCAGCATACTGGGCATAAGCCCCTTCAATGAGTTGCTGGCCGGCGTAAATGGGATGGGTCCCATCGCCGGTATTGTCGAAATAATACCACCAGGCTGCGCCACCCCCGGCATCAGATCCTGCGAAAGCCGTTTCAAAGGTCCAGTTGCATTCTTCTTCCTCAATGGTAAGGATCTTCAAGCCACCCAGCCCGGTGGCGACAAAGACAAAGTTGCCCTGAGACATCACGAAATTGGTGGATAAGGGGCCGCCGAAATCAAAATATCCGTATTCGATGAAAGGGGGTTGTTCCTCCAGGGGAACATCCACATGTTTGCTAACCGCAATGCCGGCCGCGCCATTACCCAAAAAGAACAGCGGGGGATTGAATGACACACTGTTGGTGACATAATCTTCAGGTTCTTTTCCGGCGGGGACAGCAGGCCTGGAGAACATCTGGGCCAGGGAAAGGTCGGCCGTATGGTACACATGGGCCCCGCCCCTGTTGAGGGCTGCAAAAAGGTATTCATCCGAAACATCGAGTTCAGCTTTCGAGAAGTCCTGGATAAAAGCAGGGTCAATGTCAATGGAGCTGCCATCCAGCACAAAAATGTTTTCCTTGCTCAAGGTATATACTTCCTGTCCGGCGGCAACCGAGCGGGCATCAGGATATTCTGTAAAAGTCTCCTGTCCCTCCCCATCCACGATGGTAAGGCCTCCCCCGCTCCTTCCACTGGCAAAATAAGTCAGGTCATCCTGAACCACAAGGCTGATCCCCGAATGCGAAGGCAGGCGGTGCAGTTCCAACACAGGCTCCTCAAGGGCGGGGTCGAGATAACCATAAAAAGCACCATCGACATCCTGGCCTGCAATGACGATCATCCCATCCTTCCATCCTACGGTATTCACATCCCGCCCGGGGAATTCAATGGTTTTAACAATGACGGGATCGTAGGGATCGGAAACGTCGATGATGTCGAGGGCGCCAATCTGCTCAGCCCCGCGCATATTGTAGGAAACCAGGGCCAGCTCGCCCGCCAGTTCCACGTGGGTAGCCTGAACGGTCTGTTCAGAAACCACCGGTGCATCCACCTCAGCAATTAAGGTGAAAACATAACCGATGGATTTGTCCAGGTTAATTTTCAAGGGGTCGGATGAAACCAACGGGATTACCTGGTTCTTCTTGGTTATCCTTCCTTTCGGAAAGCTTGCAGGTTCATTGGGTTCTAAATCCTTCTGGCACGAAAACACCAATACCAGGAAAAGCACCATTAAAGTACCGATCTTCTTCATAGCAAAAAATATTTAAATGCAGGAAAAGCTTCCGATCTATCCCCCTGGAAACTCATCCGACAAGACTTTAAAATTATTGATAATACCTTTCAAAGGTATGAAATCTGCCGGATTAAAACCAGCGTTCAATAGAATCAATTAGCTTTAAACCAAAATAAAAAAGAAGAAAACATTTCCCAGAATCTTTTTCCGTAAAGAAAAGAGAATCAAGCAATAGCCCTGCCAAATACCTTATATCTTCGAGTCCACACGGTTCAGGCACAGACAGGGTATGAGGCTCATTCGAAGATGGTACGACCATGGTCTCACCCATGCAGGGAAAGTTAAAATGAACAAGCACTCTTTTATGATAAGTTACGGTATCGAAATTTTAATATAACAAATTAATTACCAGAAGAATACCCGAAACAAAACAAAAAACCCCTTGTTTGACAAGGGGTTTAAGGGGGGTTGAGGTCTCGAGCGGATTCGAACCGCTGTACGAGGTTTTGCAGACCTCTGCCTAGCCACTCGGCCACGAGACCCAAAGGGTTTTTAACGCGGCAAAATTAAGGTAAAAAATGCTATTTACAAAATTATTTTATCGATTTTGGCAAGGCGAGCATCGACAGGCAATCCTCGCACAGGCAATCGGGGTATTTCTCACTGATCCACAGCAACTTCTCGGGGCTGAGCGTGTATTTGGTACACCAGCAACCGGCCTTGTAGAGGCAGACGAAAGCCTTGCCACAGGCGGGACAAATCTTAAGACTGCCTTCGGGCTTCATCTCAGCGGGCCAGTTCAACGCTCACGGCTTGCATCTTCCCGCCCAGGGGAGGATTCATTTTCGAGATTCGCACCTTCATGCTGATGATGGTGGGAAAGGTATCGCTGATGGCATCGAGGATCCTACGGGCTACGTGTTCGAGCAGGTGGCTTTTGAGGTCCATCTGGGCCCTTACCAAATTGTAAACTTGCTGGTAGTTCACTGTATCGAGCAGTTTATCAGAGGTTTCGGCAGCCGTAGTGTTGGTTTCCAGTTCGAGCTGGACGACAAAACGGTTGCCAATTATTTGTTCTTCCTGGAAACAGCCGTGATAGGCATAAAATTCCATTTGCTCCAGAATAATCTTTCCCATAAAGATTGTTGATTAGGGTTTTTACAAAAGTATAAAAACCTCCCCTTAAGTTGACGCTTATTTATAATTTTGCATCTTATTCAAATAATTTTGAAAAAACATTTCCCATGAAGGAAAATACGCCCACAGAACCCAAAGCCTCTTTGAACTTCCTGGAGCAGATCATCACCAACGACCTTGCGAGCAAGTCCACCGGCGGCAAGGTGCATACGCGCTTTCCCCCTGAGCCCAACGGTTACCTGCATATTGGCCATGCCAAGAGCATCTGCCTGAACTTTGGGCTGGCCCAGAAATTCAACGGCAAATGCAATCTCCGTTTTGATGACACCAATCCCACCAGGGAGGAGCAGGAATATGTGGACAGCATCAAGGAGGATGTCCGCTGGCTGGGTTTCGACTGGGAAGACAGGGAATATTTTGCCTCGGATTATTTTGAGCAGCTTTATGAATTTGCCGTTTATCTGGTAAAGAAGGGCAAGGCCTATGTCTGCGCGATGACCGCCGAGGAGATCAGCGCCCATCGCGGCACGCCTGCCATCCCCGGCAAGGAGAGCCCCTGGCGCAACCGGGGCGTTGAAGAGAACCTGGATCTGCTTGACAGGATGCGCAAGGGCGAGTTCCCGGACGGGAGCCACGTATTGCGCGCAAAAATAGACATGGGCTCGCCGAATATGCATATGCGCGATCCTGTGATGTATCGGATCATGCATGCCCATCACCACCGGACGGGCGACAATTGGTGCATCTACCCGATGTACGATTGGGCGCATGGGCAGAGCGACTACATTGAAGGCATCACCCACAGCATCTGCACCCTTGAGTTTGAGGTGCACCGCCCCTTGTATGAATGGTTTCTGAACGCGCTTGACCTGCCCCATCTGAAGCCCCGCCAGATAGAGTTTGCACGCTTAAATCTGACCTATACCGTGATGAGTAAACGAAAGCTGTTGTCGCTGGTTCAGGATAAGCAGGTAAAAGGCTGGGACGATCCGCGTATGCCCACCATCAGCGGTTTGCGGCGCCGTGGCTACACCCCTGCCAGCATCCGAATGTTTGCCGACCGCGTGGGGGTTGCCAAACGCGAAAACGTCATCGAGGTAGGATTGCTTGAGCACTGCATCCGCGAGGATCTCAACAAGAATGCCCCTCGGGCCATGGCTGTGCTCAACCCGGTGAAGCTGATCATTGACAACTACCCTGAAGGGCAGGTGGAAGAGATGCCTGCCGTGATCAACCCCGAGCTTCCTGAAAACGGGACACGGATGGTGCCCTTCAGCAGAACGCTGTATATTGAGCGTGAAGACTTTATGGAAAACCCGCCCAAGAAATTCTTCCGACTGGCCCCCGGCGCCGAGGTAAGGCTTAAATATGCCTACATCATCCGCTGCGAGCACGTGGTAAAGGATGCTGACGGCGAGATCAGCGAGATCCACTGCACCTATTTCCCCGAGACAAGAAGTGGCCTGCCCAGCGACAAAAAAGTTAAAGGCACCTTGCACTGGGTTTGCCCCGAACACGCCCTTGAAGCCGAGGTAAGGATTTACGACAGGCTGTTCAGCGTACCCGAGCCCGAAGAAGTGGAAGACGGACAGGACTTCAGAATGCACCTGAACCCTGATTCGCTGAAAGTAGTCAAGGCCTGGGTAGAACCCTATGTTGGGGATGCCACAGCCGGCCAGCATTACCAGTTTGAACGCAATGGATATTATGTGATTGACCCCGACAGCAAGACCGGACACCTGGTATTTAACCGCACGGTGCCCCTGAGGGATTCGTGGACTAAGGTGGAAAAAAACAAATAGTGGGGTTTCAATTTTTTTCGAATTATTGTTACTTTTGCACCAAGATTGTCCTGTGGTGTAATTGGCAACACGTCTGACTCTGAATCAGAAAAGTCCAGGTTCGACCCCTGGCAGGACAACTGAAAAAGGAGAAACCGCTTGTGATGCACGATCACAGGCGGTTTCTCTTTGCCGGCAGGGGGCTTCTTGCATTCGAACAGAATTGCAATAAACACTTCTCCTAAAAAATACCTCTATCCTGAATCCCTGCCACTTAAAAACGGCCCTGTGCTTAAACAAGGCACAGAAAACACAGCTGGCCATTTTTAACGGAATAAATCTTTTGTTTTATGTTTATCTGCCATTTTTGCCGGTTAAAACGACATTTTTACATTCGTTGTTTGAATGAAAAGATCTTAGTTTGCAACTACATTCTTATTTGGAATGAGTCTAAATAAACATTTTGTTCAATCATTTAAAAACTGAAGACATGAGATCAAGGAATTTTATTGCAAGACAATTTTCATTTTTTGTTTTTGCAGGCTTTTTCTTTCTGGCGGCTTGCACAAAGGAATCCGCACAGGATCAGGAAGCCTTTTGGGCCTCTCAGTCGGGTCCTGAAATGATAACCGAAAAAACAGGGAAGCCTGAGGGTGCGGCACAGAATCAATTGCTGGCACAGATCAGGCGTGCAACGGCCAGGTATCATAACATTGAAGTTGCCCTGGCTGATGGCTATGAACTGGGGTCGGAATGTGTATCTGCTCCCGGATTAGGAGCCATGGGCCATCATTTTATAAAGAACAGCCTGGTGGATGGAGAAGTGGACCCTCTGCAGCCTGAGGCCTTGCTTTACGAGCCGACCAAAAACGGTGGATTCAAGCTCATCGGCGTTGAATATATCGTTGTTGCGGCCCCTTGGGATGCCCTGCATGACAATCCACCCATGCTGGGAAACAAGGTATTTGACGACCACCGCCCCGAGGGATCGAGCGGACCTCCCTTCCCTCATTACCAGCTTCACGCCTGGATATGGAAGGATAACCCTAATGGAATCTATTTCCCGTTTAACCCAAAGGTCAGTTGTGCGTTTGAATTGGAACCCGAGATTTAAGGCATAGAAAATCGCTTAATGCAATTTATTAAAGCGCCTCAAAAGCCGGGAAAACACAAGGTTTTTGTTTTTTGCAATGAGCTGTTAAGCTTTTAGAAAAACAAAAATCTTTACCTCTGGCTTTTGAGGCTTCTTTTCTGTTGATCATTAAGGTCCAATTAACTTCCTGCGGCAAAGAAATAAAACCCAGTCTTTTAAATAAAAGGGACAGAAAAAAGCCTTTTCTGTCCCTTATTTTGTTATATTTAATGCTCTCTTGTTCCAACCTTTTGTGCAATGAAAACGTCTTTCAATAAATCAGCATTGTACAGGATCCTGATTTGTTTACAAAACCCAGTCCGTATGAGGATAAACTTACTTTTTCTATACCTTCCCCTTTTATTCTTTTTGTCCTGTGGGAAAGATCCCAGCACATTACCTGCCAAGGTGAATATGAATTTTGGGATGATCCCGCTGGGCCAGGAAGAGAGCCTGAAAGAGGCCTCCCTTGACAACAACGGAGAGAATGGGGTTTACCTGAGCATCACCGATGGCACCCTGGTGATTAACCGTATTGATTTTGAAGGCCGTCGGGAGAGTGCAGAGGATGTTTTCTTCACCGCTCATTTCGATCCCCCCATAATTGTTGATCTTGGCGAAGGGAGTTCGAGCCGTTATGTACAGTTCGACATTCCCCAGGGAGTCTTCGAGCGCATGGAATTCATTTTTCACCTTGGAGCGCCAGGACACTTGCCCCTGGTGATGACCGGCGTGGCCAACCTGCCCCAGTTCGGAGAGAAACTGATACGTTTCGAATACCAGTACCCTGAGCCCATCAGCACAATAGCCCAAAGCCCCGAAGGAAATACAATTGTTTTGAAAAAGGATGTAGTATCGACAGCCAGCGTGCTTATCGATGCTGAAAAACTATTCCGGCTTGTCAATATTGGCCTGCTGGTGTCTTCAGAAGTCTCCAACCCCACTCAAGGAGAAACCATTGTTATTAACCAGGACATGAACAGTCCGATATTTAATGTAGTTGCAAACCGATTGAGCCAGTCGCTGGAAGTGATAATTGAATAGGACGTAATGCAGGTTGACCTTTATAAAGAGGAGGAGATTGTAAAGGGTTGCCAGCGTAATGAGCGTAAATACCAGGAGATTATGTACCGCAGGTATTCGCGCAAGATGTATGGCATTTGCCTGAGCTATGCGGGTGACCGAGCACTTGCCCAGGATATGCTGCACGATGCATTTCTGAAGATTTTCAATACCATCGGGCAGTTTAAGCTGGAAGGTTCTCTGGAGGGATGGATCAGAAAGGTGGTCACACGCACTGCGATAGACCTGCTTAGGAAGAGACAGCGACTGAATCATTATATAACTGAGGAAATGGAAGAATCACAAACAGGAAAAGCGCCCCTGGTACAAAGTTACCTTGCCACCAAGGAGATCCTGGAACTTGTAAGGCAGCTGCCCAATGGGGCCAGGGCCATTTTCAACCTGTTTGCCCTTGAAGGCTTTACCCACAAGGAGATTGCCGAGCAACTCCAAATCAGTGAAGGAACTTCCAAATCGCAGTACAACAGGGCCAGGGTTCTATTGAAATCCTGGGTACAGAGCCAAAACGGCGAAAGCTCCTCTTAAATTATTAACGACTAAAAAGCGAATTGAAATGTTGACCGATAAAGAATTAAAATGCCTTGAGAGCCTGGAGCGAAACCAGGAAGTGATATATCTGCTCAATTCAGAAGAATGCCAGTTTGTCTCACGATTGATACGAAGCTACAAGGAAATGAAACGGCAAATAAAGGCCATAGAAATCAATGAAAAGGAATCCTGGAAGAACTTCGGGGACAGCATTGAAGAATAAAACCACAGGGTAAAGCATGGACATCGAAAAATGGTATAAGCACGCTGTTGAGTCGAACCACGAAGATCCGCCTGAAGCGCTATGGGATTCCATTCAGGATGACCTGGACGTGAGTGATGTCTGGACAAGGCTTGAGGGTTCGCTGTCGCAGACCCGTAAGATCCCCCTTTGGGTCTTCAGGGCTGCTGCCGCTTCGATTGCCTTGTTGATTGGATTCTCCGCCTGGTTCTTGTGGTTCGGCAAGGATGACAGCGTTCACCAGGCTCCTCCCATCCTTGTTCAGCAAAAGGTGGAGGAAGAAAATTCAGAAGCCCCTGCCGTTGCCTCCCTCGGGAAGCGCCCCGGGCTTACCCATTCAGAACCCAAAGTCATTGCTCATTTGGGGAAGAGAGAAAGGGAGTTGACCATTGACCTTGCTTCGGCTGGGAGCAAAACAGAAAAAAGCCGGGAAACGGAAGAAATGGCCGAATTTAAGCGTATTGAAAAACAAGAGCTTCCTGCTCTGCCCGAGCAGCCATCCGGTCTTAAGGAATCCCCAAAAACCCTTGCGGATGAGTTCCTGGCATCACTGGATCCTGAACCTTTAAACACGCGCTTCAGCATCGGTATCCTGGGGCAATTTGCCAACACCTGGTTATTGAATCCAAAGACCTTTCAGGGCCTTCAGAGCCAGGAGCTGACCGCGACAAACGCCACTTTTGGAAAAAACTTCGGCCTTTCGTTTATGAAACCCCTGGGGATAAGAACCAGCCTGAAAGGCGAGCTGATGATCCTTTCGCAAAGCAGGCAAAACTATATGGAATACCTCTCAGGACAGTACACCCCCACCAGCCTCCGCTTAGATTACCGCAGCCTCTCGATGATGCTAAGTCTAAGCCCACTAGAGCCCGGGTCACCTCACTCGTTGCAGCTAGGTGCCTACGTGGGGACCCTGATCCAGGCACGCGAAGTGAGCGGACAAAACAACCTTATCGTTAGGGATGAATACGCAAAAACCGATTTTGGTTTAATTGGCGGATACGAATATTTCATTCCTGTCTCGTCCAATGTTTTCATTGGCACAGGTTTTTTTGCAAAATATGGATTGACTAATGTCTTCTATGGAAATCAGCAAATCCCTGATTATTTGAATCGTACACACAATGCTGCCTTTATTTTTTCCCTTTCGGTAAATTATTCAATAAAATAATGGCAACTTTCCAACCTTTTGAAAGGAACGAACGTCTTTAAATTAAACCTCCCCTTTTTTGATGAACTTTTAGAAGAAGAATAATTTATGAGAAAGTACGGTTTCATTCTACTTATTTCTATTCTGACCTTTTCAGCCTTCATAATTTCATCCTGTCAAAAGGATACTGCATCCACAAAGGGCATGCTCCATTTGTCGCTTACCGATGCACCCATTGATGAATATGACATTACCGGAGTGTATATCACCATCACTGGCCTGCAATACAACCAGGGTGACGAATGGCAGGTGTTTGAAGAATTTGAAGGCCCACAAACCTTTAACCTGCTTAACCTTACCGATGGTGTTTCTTCGCCCCTGGGCATTTTTGAGCTGGAACCCGGGGTCTACAAACAGATTCGCTTTATGCTTGACGCCCCCGCCCAAGGCAGTGGCAATCACGCCAATCCCGGTTGCTATCTTGAATTTGGAGGAGATCCCGAAAACACCCAGCCATTATTCGTACCCAGTGGTGCCCAGACCGGGTATAAAGCCATTGGTGAGTTTACAATCCCTGAAAATGGCGATCTTTTTGTGATGGCCGATTTCGATGTCAGGAAATCTGTGGTGGCAGCAGGAAATTCCGGAAAATTCCTCCTGAAGCCTACCATCAGGCTGATTGTTGAAGACCGTTCAGGAAATATTGCCGGGACCCTTTTCAATACAGAGGAAGGGATAGATTACCTGGTTTATGCCTATGGCGCCGGCAGCTACGAAGAAGCGGAAGCCGCTGATCCCGTGGATGACAATCCAAGGTTTCCCAACGCCATCACCAGTGACAATGTAGAATTGGAAGAGGATGAATATGTGTTTTTCCTGGGCTTTTTGCCCGCAGGTATTTATGACTTGGTTTTGGTTAGCCAGACAGAAGGAGTCTATGGGGATGTGTTAGGAATTGTTGAAGGAGTTGATGTGATGGGAAGAGAAACAATTGAAGTGGAAATTGATTTGGATACCCTATAATTACCCTCCTCTTTGCCTGTTAACCTTGAGGGGGCAGCTTCGGTTGCTCCCTCATTTTTTATTCCTGCACCTGCTCCCAGCGGAAACAGCCCGTCAGGTGATCGTTGATCATCCCGATGGCCTGCATATGCGCATACATAACGGTGGTGCCCAGGAATTTAAATCCGCGCTGTTTCATATCCTTGCTCACCTGATCAGATAATGGCGTGCTGGCGGGAATCTGCGATAGCTCATTCCAGTGATTGATAAGAGGTCGATGGCCCACGAAGCCCCAGATGTACTCATTGAATGAACCAAACTCTTCCTGAACTTCAAGGAACCGCCCGGCATTGTTGACGGCAGCCATGATCTTAGCGCGGTTACGTATGATCCCTGCATCCTGCACCAGGGATTCTATTTTCAGATGATCAAAAACAGCAACCTGCTCAGGCTTGAAGCCGGCAAAAGCCTTACGGAAGTTTTCACGTTTCTTCAGCACAATATACCAGCTAAGGCCTGCTTGCATCGACTCAAGCACAAGGAATTCAAAATGGCGGTTATCATCCTGAACAGGCACACCCCATTCCTCATCATGGTATTTTACGTACAGGGGATCTGTTCCACACCAGGGGCAGCGATTCATAGAAACTTCTGAATTGTATATGGATAATAAAAAATCGGCATTAATGGGTTTTAACCCGGCTTAAGGTTTTGATAAGTCAGCCCGGGGTTCAATTATTTCACTGCTTGTCAATCCAGTCAGGTCTGAGCAAAGCATACATTTCAATATCTGTAAAGCCAATGGAGAGCAATTCAGCATCGCGGGCTATTCCCTCAAGCGAAAAGCCCAGTCTCCTGGGGATACGTTTGCTGCGCTTGTTACCAACGGCCACATTGATCTGGATGCGGTGAAAGCCCCATTGGTCAAAGGCCTGGTCGATCATGGCCCTAACCGAACGGGTGATAATGCCCTTACCCTGGTAGCGCTCTGATATCCAGTATCCGATCTCGGTTTTTCGGTTGGCCCGGTCGGTAAACTTATAGCCAATCAGCCCGGCAAACAGTCCCTGGTAGCGGATCGCATAAATGATGTCACCAGGCCCGTTCTCGACAACCATTACGGCTTTTACAAATGCAAGAGAGTCATCCCTGGCAGTTGTATACTCGACAAAGGGAAGCCAACGACCAAGGTGTTTCCGCTCGCGGTCAATTGTAAAAAAGATGTCGTCAACATCCTTCAGGCTTACGGGACACAATTCTATTTCATCTGAGACAAAGAGATTCTTCATCGACCCGGATTTTCAAAAAAGACATTATTTGGGCAAGCGGCCAAAGAGTCCCGCCAGCCAGCGATGAAAGCTATGAAAGCCCGCAGGATTGGCATGCATAAAGATACAACGTTTTGAAACAGCAAGCATTTCACTTTCATTCAGCAGCTTTAGGGTTTCCTTGTTGCCTGCCATCTGCTGCACCCATACATGGGTCATGCCCCTTTTCCCGGCTTCAATGATCAGCCGGTTTGTAAGCTCAGGTTTAAGGCCAATCCACAAAGCCTTGACATGGTCGGGCAATTCGGCAATGCTGCCGTAGATGGGTTCCTTGCCGGGGGTCTCCCCGCCTGCGGGGTTAACGGCATACACCCGGTAATCCCGGGTTTTCAGCATTTCAAAAACCTGTGCGCCAAACTTCCTGGGGTCGCGTGAAAATCCTGCAACGGCAATGTGCTTTTGCGACAGGAAGGCATCAATTATTTCTTTTTCGGTCATGGCTCTATGGTTTTCATGGTTTATATAATCGAGCGAGCTGCCAGTCCCTTGAACAGAATATCTTCCCGGAGGCTCCGAGCATTCACCACTTTGAGCTTAATCATACATCTGCACATACTCGTACGTATTCCCGCAATGGTGAAGAAACTTAAGGAAACCGTCATAAGGAATAACCAGGGAAGCAGTGTTTATGCAAGGATGAAAGCTAATGGTTTTGCTACTCGCCAGGTTCTTGTCGAGAAACAGGTGAACGTGCCTGGCCTGGTCGTTGATGAGCCCGAAGGGGGTAACAGAACCAGGCGTAAGGCCCAGGTGTTTTTTCAGTCGTTCAGGCGAGGCAAAGCTCAGTTTTCCCTGCTTCAGGCGCTGCTCAAGGTCGCGGATATTCAGTTCCTGGCGGTGCTCTAAGATGACCAGGTAATGCCTGTTCCCCTTATGGTTGCGAAAAAACAGGTTCTTACAGTGGGTGGCATCCAGGTCTTTCCAGTATTTCCTGGCTTCTTCCACCGTGGGCGCTGCAGGATGCCCGTAATATTCAAAATCAATCTCAAGTTGCCTCAACAATTCATAAAGTTTTGGATCTCCATTCATAACAGCAGCCATAAAAAACTTCAAATTTAGGAAAAGTTTAAGAACAAGAAAAGCAAGCCTTCCTATTTGAAATACTGCCGGGAAATAATAATATACCGAAAACAAATATCATGTAAAAAAACCCTCGGCCTTCCTTCCAGAACCAAAAAAGAAAGCTTCTCCGAAAAATCAATTTTATCAGGAATTAAACTATCCTGCCAATGGATTGTTGATAAGATAACCTTTGGTTATTTATTAACTTTGCTTATCAAATCACACAAAATAGTCATTAACCCAAAATTTTAAGATCATGTTATCAAAGAAAATGGAAGAGATCCTGAATCTTCAGGTCGGAAAAGAAGCATACGCCTCAGCACTCTATCTGGCCATGGCATCCTGGGCCGAGAAAAAGGGATACGAAGGCATATCCGAGTGGTTTTATGCCCAGTCGGAAGAAGAACGTGAACATATGCTGAAATTCCTGCGCTATGTAAACGAGCGAGGCGGACACGGCATCGTCCCCCTGGTAGACCAACCCCCTGTTGAATTCAAGGATGTGAAGAATGTATTCGACGCTTCCCTTGAGCACGAACAAATGGTGACCCGCTCCATCAACGAAATCGTAGGCCTGGCCCTGGAGGAAAAAGACTTCATCACCCACAATTGGATCCAGTGGTTTGTACAGGAACAGCTGGAAGAAGAATCCTCAGTTCAAGGCATCATTGACAAGCTGAACATGCTTGAAGGCAAGAGCCTTTATGTCTTCGATCGCGACATCATGAAAATCCGCGGAGCAGGCGAAGAAGGAGCAGAATAAAAAAAAACGGGGGATGGTTCATCCCCTGATTTTTTCTTATTAATTTCGCTGCCCCAAAGCCTCCTTAGCTCAGCTGGTAGAGCAACGCACTCGTAATGCGTAGGTCGCGGGTTCAAGTCCCGTGGGAGGCTCTCCGAATTTCTTAAAATGAATATTTTAAGGGCAGGCTCAATTGGATGAGCCTGCCCTTTTTTATTCTTCCACTGCCCGGGCAAACCCCTTCCCCATCGCTTATACCACCTCTCCTTTATAAGAGAAAAAGAAAATAAATAAAGGCCATTCCCCAGGTTTTTCTCAGTTGTTCCCAAAAAGAAAATAAAACGTATTTAAAACGAGAATAACACGTAGTTTAAACGTGCGTGTACGTCTGAACTACGTGTTAACTACGTCTGAACTACGTCTGAACTACGTCTGAACTCTGAACGAAAAATGGCTCCGGAAACTCCCCGGAGGGATCCGGCCCAAGGCATCTTGTTTGAAGACCGATATACGAATATCCAATGGATCAGCCAGGGCAAAAAAGGGCTATGGGTGCCCGATGGCAAAAAACTAAAGCCCTTTTTCCTTCCCTTTCGGGGAGTATCCTCCTGACTTTCAATAAGATAATCCTTTTTCATAAAAAAAGTACTTTTTTTCTTGTTTGATACAATCTTTTATTATTACATTTGCGCATTCAAATACCTGAATTCAACAAAAGCGTTTTGAGCAAGATTCTAAACATATCAGAAGCCGCTACCATAGCCATCCACAGCATGGCCTTGATAGCCCGCAGCAAGGATTTGCTCAATGCGCATGAGATCGCTGAGCTGACAGGATTTTCGAAGAATCACATTTCAAAGGTGTTGCAGCAACTTGTAAAAAACAACCTGCTCAACTCGACACGGGGGCCCAAAGGCGGATTTGAAATCAGGAAGGACCCGCAAAGCATTTCCCTGATGGAGATTTACAAGGTCATTGACGGGGAGATAGACACAGGCACAGGATGCAAGATGCATTGCGAAAACTGCCCCTTCAACAATTGCATCTTCGGGGGCTTATCGGCCAAATTCAGCAGGGAGTTCAGTAATTATTTAAAGGAAAAAACCCTGGCCACGGTTTAACGAAATTTGAATCAAAATACTTATTTATCACAATGAAAAGAACGATCATTAAAATTGACGAAGACCTGTGCAACGGCTGCGGGCTGTGTGTGAGCGGGTGCCACGAGGGAGCGCTGCAGCTCATCGACGGCAAGGCCCGTATGATCAGCGACCTGTATTGCGATGGGCTGGGAGCCTGCATCGGCGACTGCCCCCTTGGAGCCATAACCCTTGAGGAGCGGGAAGCAGAGCCGTACAATGAAATTGAGGTAATGAAACGCGTGGTGCCCAAAGGGGAAACGACCATCATCGCCCACCTGAACCACCTCATTGATCACGACCAGCGCGATTTCGTTCTGGAAGGCTTGGATTACCTGCGCGACAACGACATCAAGATTGACTTTACCAAGCTTCATAAATTCAAAAACGATAAAGAAATGAGCAGCTCCTGCAGTTCAAATGGCAACGGGGGCGGATGTCCCGGTTCGAAGACCATGACCTTTGACATTCCTGCTGCGGCACCCATCAGCGCCGCGCTAACAGAAGATCAGCCTTCAGAACTAAGGCAATGGCCTGTTCAGTTTCACCTGCTTAGCCCCCTGGCGCCTTATTTCCGGAATGCCGATGTACTGCTGGCTGCCGACTGTGTGGCCTTTTCTATGGGCAATTTTCACAGCAAGCACCTCAAGGGCAAAAGCCTTGCCATCGCCTGCCCCAAACTCGACTCGAACAAGGAAAGCTACATTGAAAAGCTTACCGCAATGATTGACCAGGCTAAGATCAACACCCTCACGGTGATGATGATGGAAGTGCCCTGCTGCTCGGGCCTGATGCAGATTGCCAAACTCGCCACCCAACAGGCCACGCGGAAAGTACCTATTAAAGCCCTGATTGTCAGCATGCAGGGAGAAATAATGAGTGAGGAGTGGGTCTAAGAAAATGATTTCATATATTTGAAAAACCAAATCAATTTGCAACACGAAAAGATAATCGTTCAAATCAACGTTCATTTTTCATTAACCAAAAAATCAGGAGATTAAACTTATGAGTATGTTTTGTTTTCAATGTCAGGAAGCAGCAAAAGGAACGGGTTGCACCATCAAGGGCGTTTGCGGGAAGACCCCTGAAGTAGCCGGTATCCAGGATGTTTTGATGTATTTCATTCGTGGCCTTTCGGTTTATTCAGAAATGGGCCGGGAGAAAGGCATCGAGAATGAGAAGGTTAACCGTTTTGTGTTCGACAGCCTTTTCATGACCATTACCAATGCCAACTTCGATCACCATCGCTTTGTTGAAAAAATCAGTGAAGGATTCCAGCTGCGCAAGGAATTCATCCTGCAACTGAAAGATGCAGGGATTGCCATCGACAAGGCCCAACTGCCCGATGCGGCCACTTGGGAAGCCAGCACCCAAGCCGAATACGAAAGTAAAGCCGGCGAAGTCGGTGTCCTGAAGCTCAGCAAGAACGAAGACATCCGCTCGCTGCGCGAACTGATGGTTTACGGCATTAAAGGAATGGCAGCCTATGCTGAACACGCCTTCAACCTGGGATACAAGGATGAAGAAGTTTACCGCTTTATGCAGAAAGGCCTTGCCGCGACCCTTAACGACAAGCTTTCGGCAGACGAATTGGTAGCCCTGGTTCTGGAAACCGGTAAGTATGGCGTTCAGGTCATGGCCCTGCTGGACAAAGCCAACACTGCCACCTACGGCAACCCTGAGATCACAAAGGTGAATATCGGCGTACGCAATAACCCCGGCATCCTGATCAGCGGGCACGACCTGCGCGACATGGAAGACTTGCTCGAGCAAACCCAGGGTACCGGCGTTGACGTGTATACCCATAGTGAAATGCTCCCCGCCAATTATTACCCTGCTTTCAAAAAGTATGAGCACTTTGTTGGCAACTACGGCAATGCCTGGTGGAAGCAACGTGAAGAGTTTGAGACTTTCAACGGCCCCATCCTGTTCACGACCAACTGCATCGTTCCTCCGCTGAAAAGCGCTACCTACACCGACCGCATTTACACCACCGGATCATCAGGTCTGGAAGGCGCCATCCACATTTCTGAGCGCAAGGAAGGTGGTCGCAAGGACTTCTCTCAGGTCATTGAACATGCCAAGCGCTGCGCTGCTCCCCAGGAGATTGAAAACGGTGAAATCGTTGGCGGTTTTGCCCACAACCAGGTGATACAACTGGCCGACAAGGTAGTTGAGGCCGTGAAGTCGGGTGCAATCCGCAAGTTCTTTGTAATGGCAGGCTGCGACGGCCGCATGAAAGATCGTGAATACTACACTGAATTTGCTGCCGCACTTCCAAAGGACACCGTGATCCTTACTGCAGGTTGTGCAAAATACCGCTACAACAAATTGCCCCTGGGTGATATTGGTGGTATTCCCCGCGTACTCGACGCCGGTCAGTGCAATGACAGTTACAGTCTCGCCGTGATTGCCCTCAAGCTCAAAGAAGTTTTCGAGCTCAACGACATCAACGATCTGCCCATTGCCTATAACATTGCATGGTATGAGCAAAAAGCCGTGATCGTTCTGCTGGCACTGCTTTTCCTGGGCGTGAAGAACATTCACCTCGGGCCAACCCTCCCCGCTTTCCTCTCACCCAACGTGGCAAAGGTGCTTGTCGAAAACTTTGGCATCGCCCCCATCAACACAGTGGATGAGGATATGAAAGTGTTTCTGAACTAATTGTTTTTCATTTCTCTTCATAACCAACCTGCCGGGCCTGAAAACCCGGCAGGTTTTCATTACTCCATAAAAACATCCTCAAAACCCTATTTACATGAAGGCAAACGTAAAGACCCTTACAGCGATACTATTACTGTTGCCCCTTGCTGCAGGGGCGCAGGCCCAGTTTTCCCTTACAGGCGAATTGCGCCCAAGGACCGAATATCGCCATGGATTCTCATCCCTTATTGGACAGGATGAGGATGAGGCCTTTTTCATCTCTCAGCGGGCGAGACTGAACTTCAGGTACGGAAAAGATGAGCTGACTTTCTTTGTCAGCCTTCAAGACATCAGGGTATGGGGAGAGGTGCCCCAACTGAACCGTTCCGACATAAATTCTTCCATCCACGAGGCCTGGGGCGAGATTCGCTTCAACCCCACTCTTTCGCTAAAGCTGGGAAGACAGGAGCTGGTTTACGACAATGCCCGCATCCTGGGTAATGTAGACTGGGCGCAGCATGCACGAAGCCATGATCTCGCCCTGCTGAAGTGGAAAACAGGCGAAAGGTCACAATTACACGCAGGCTTGGCCTTCAACCAGGAGAGCGAGCGAAGGGTCTTTACCACTTACACCCTAAATAATTACAAGACCATGCAATTCCTGTGGTTCAACCACAAAACGGAAAACACCAACGCCAGCCTGTTATTCCTCAGCAACGGCATCCAGGCTACCCCCGCAAAAACGGTATTCAGCCAAACCACAGGAGGGCGAATCACCCAAAAGGTATCGGGGCTTGACCTCAGCGCTTCAGCCTACATCCAAACGGGCAGGGACGGCAATGAACGGGACCTCTCAGCCTGGTACCTGGCAGCAGAAGGAGCTTATGCCTTCAGTAGCGCTTTCAGGGGCGCCCTGGGCTTTGAATACCTGTCGGGAACCGATCTGGCTGATGCGGGCAACCCAAATGCCACAAACCGTTCATTTAACCCCCTGTATGGCACCAATCACGCTTTTAACGGCCATATGGACTATTTTTACGTGGGCAACCACATCAACAGTGTGGGACTTGTAAACCCATACTTCTCAGCACAATACACAAAAAACAAGATTCAACTGCAGGGGTTCCTCCATCTCCTTTTTGCGGATGGGGCCCTATACGAATCAGGCAACCCCACACAGGAGATGTCACCCTACCTTGGAACAGAAATAGACCTGGTGATGGCATATACATTCAGCCCTCAAACAAGCATCAGGACAGGTTACTCACAATTGTTGGCCACCGAAAGTATGCAGCGCATTAAAGGCGGCGACCACGAGGAATTGCAGAATTGGTTTTGGGTAATGGTTGTGCTTAAACCCAGCCTCTGGTTCAATTAATTTTTCAATAAACACTTGAAAAAAAATCATTAACTTGGATTTAAAATAATACCCAAATACTCAAAAACCCATGGAAAACGATCCCATCATCTGCACTTGCAATGAAATCCGCCAAAGCGAAATAGAAAAAGCGATCAAGGGAAAAAACCTCAAAACCATTGAGGAAGTACAGGATGAAACCTCCGCCGGAACAGTTTGCGGCGCCTGTGTAGATGACATCTTCCTTATACTGGAGAAGATCAACGGTAAGGTAGAGCTTTAGGGTTCTGAAAAAACAAGCCTTTTGACTTCAGAATATGGATTAAGGATTTTTGATGAATCTGAAATAAAAATCCCGACATCCAACAAGTATCACCTGAAACCTGACACCTTAACATTGAACCTTGAACAGAAAGCCCTTCCTGCAACTGGCAGTCTTAATCGCTAACCCAATAAACCCATAACTCTCAATAGTTTTAACATGAGCATATTTGATCCGGGAAAAACCATTGATTTCAAAAAAGCCGTTGACTATTCAACCGATGGCATCGTCAGCAAGCAAGTCCTGATAAAAAGTACGGGCAACGTCACCCTTTTTGCCTTCGATCAGGGACAGCGGCTCAGCGAGCACAGTGCCCCTTTCGATGCAATGGTGCAGGTCCTGGAGGGTAAAGGCGAAGTCATCATCAACAAGGAACCCTTCATCCTTGAGGAAGGCCAGACCATCATCATGCCTGCAAACATTCCCCATGCAGTTCATGCCATCGGGCGCTTCAAGATGTTGCTGACTATGATCAAGGGTTCGTAAAACAAACCACCAGTCAAATATCTTTGAATTTCCCTGTTTATTAAGGGCCCATGTTAAAGTTTATCCATCGGTGGTTCAGCGTGGTGGCAGCATTTTTTATCCTGATGTTCGCCATCTCAGGCATTGTCCTCAACCATCGCCATTTCTTTTCTCCCGTTTCTGTAGACCGTAACCGGCTGCCCGGGGATTACCGTTTTAACAACTGGAACCTGGCTGCCATAAAAGGGAGCACGCCCTTATCAACCGACAGCATGCTTGTGTATGGCAATATTGGGGTATGGCTTACCGACAGTGCATTCTCGGGATTTGAGCCATTTAACGATGGGTTCAGCAAAGGCATCGACAACCGTAAGACCTTTCATGTGTTCCACTCCCCTGCCGGCAACACCTATGCAGGCACCTTGTCGGGCTTGTATTACCTTGAGGAACAGCAGTGGATACCTTTAGCATTACCAGTAAAAGAGAAACAGGTTAGAGCCATAGAAATGCGAGGCGACAGCCTTTTAGTGCTCACCCGCTCAAGCCTTATCCTGGGCGCAGACAACCCTGCCCTGCCCGCCTTCACTGAACACCGCCTGCCCCACCCCAAAGGCTATGCAGGCCGCACCTCTGTTTTCCGGGCCCTGTGGGTGCTTCATTCAGGCGAGATCTTTGGCTTTGCAGGCAAGATCATTGTCGATTTCATGGGGCTGGTGATGATCTTCCTTACCCTTACGGGGATCATATGGTTTATTGCCCCTGACGTAATGAAATCGCTGAAAACGCGCCTGAAAGCCCGTAAAAATTTCGGAAGGCTCAACCGCTTTTCCAGGAAGTGGCATAACCTCATAGGCATCACCATGGTGTTTTTCCTGGCCATAAACACCATTGCAGGTTCTTTTCTGCGTCCGCCATTGCTCATCGCCATTGCCAAAAACGATATTGCCAACATCAAGGGAACCATCCTTGACCACGTAAACCCCTGGTACGACAAGCTTCGCGACATCCGTTATGATGGGGCCAGCGACCGCTTCCTGTTGTCCTCTTCCGATGGCTTTTTTGCCGTTTCCCCTGCCCTGGCCGACTCCCTTGAGCCCATCGGCAATCAGCCTCCGGTCAGCGTTATGGGCATCAATGTATTTGAGCCCCAAGGGGAAGGTCAATTCATTATAGGTTCCTTTAGCGGGATCTTTAACTGGGACCCATCGCATGAGATCATTACCGACATGATCACAGGCCTGCCGCCCGAAGCAGGCAAGCCTTTGTCCAGTCCTTTCGGTAGTCTCCCTGTTGCGGGCTACATTTCGACTCCAAACGGCAAAGAATTTATTTTCGATTACGATGCAGGGGTATTTTCCAAATCCCAGGGAATGCAGTTTCCCGAAATGCCTGAAAGCGTCAAGCGAGAGACCCCTTTCCCTCTTTGGAACCTAGCTCTTGAGGTTCATACAGGAAGAATTTATTCCACTATCTTTGGGAAGTTTTATATCTTATTTATCCCCCTAGCGGGAATCATGGTGCTCAGCATCCTGCTGTCAGGCATGGTACTGTGGATCAGGGACTACCGCCGCAAGAAAAGGATCAGGAAACACTGTCAACCCCCTTCAGTATGATCAAAAAAGCCACACCGGCAACAGCCCCAAAAGTAACAGCATCGGTCGAAGGCCGCATTATGTATAGTGAGCCGCGCACTGAGGTTATTTTGCTAAATATACAGCCGGGAGAGGAAATCCCCTTGCACAAGAATCCCTTTGATGTCCTGTTTGCAGGCATTGAAGGCAAGGCCAAACTTCTAACCCCTGCCACAACTGAAACCATTGAAGCAGGGGAAACCATTTTTGTGACAGCCGAAGAAGAAAGGGCCTGGAGCAACACCGAAAGCACTCCCGCAAAAGTATTGGTGATCAAGATATTATTATAAGGAGCATAAGAGCCCTGCGGGAAACCCTGAAAATAAATTGCTTGATTCATTTGGGTTTAGCGGTTCTTTTTTCAAATATTTATGCCTCGAATTCAATGCCCTGTACACCATGAAACAAAACTTTACCCGCACGCTTTCGCTTTTCGCTTTATATTTTGGTTTTTCGCTGACATCCAGTGCTCAGCAGGCTGATTCACTAAAAAACATTGAGGCTTTTGCCGATGGTGTTTTCGAGACTGTCATGGCCGAAAAACACATCGCAGGAGCCACCTTTGCCCTTGTCAGACCTGGCCAGCCCATGATCAAAAAAGGTTATGGATTTGCCCGTGTTGATGAAGGCATATCCGTAAATCCCGAAGAAACCCTCTTCCGTATTGGCTCCATCAGCAAGCTCTTTGTCTGGTTTGGGGTCATGCAAATGGTCGAACAGGGAAAGCTGGAACTGGACCGCGATGTAAACGAATACCTTGTTGATTTCAAGATCCCCGACGAATACGATCGTCCCGTCACCCTGCGCAGCCTGATGACCCATACGGCAGGGTTTGAAGACAAGCTGTATAAGCTCTTTGTTCGCGATCCTGAGGAAATGCAGCCCCTTGCTCAGGTCCTTGAGGAGCAAATGCCCCGGAGGGTAAGGCCGCCCCTGGCGCAGGCTTCCTATTCCAATCATGGAGCAGGCATTGCCCAATACCTGGTCGAGCTGGCAAGCGGGATGCCTTTTGTGGAGTACGCCGAGCAAAATATATTCGACCCCCTGGGCATGCAAAACACCACCATACGCCAGCCCCTGCCCGCCAGGTTTACAGCCACCATATCGGGCGGATATGCCTTCAAAGATGGCAGATTTGTTGAGAAACCCTTCGAGCTGATTCCCCTGCAAAGCGTGGGCGGCGCCTCCACCACGGCCCACGATATGGGTTTGTTTATGGAAGCCCTGCTTCACAACACCTGCCTCAACGGCCAGTGCCTGCTCGACTCGGCAAGCTGGGAATTGATGCGCAAGCCCGCTTTCTCACACCACCCTGACGTAAACCCTGCCCCACTGGGCATCATGAATATCAGCGGAAACGGAAGGACCATTTTTGGCCATGGAGGCAACACCTTTCTGTTCCATTCAATGCTAGCCATTTTCCCCGATGAGCAAACCGGCATTTTTTACTCATTTAACAGCGAAGGCGGCGCGGCACCCTCTTCCACAGTGCTCCAACACCTGATCGATTATTTATTTCCTGACGAAAGGCCCCTGGCCGCAACCGTCACCTTGGGTGATGAAGCCCTGGAGGATTTTGCAGGCACCTACAGGATGAACCGTTACTCCCATTCCGGGTTTTTCAAAGTGCTTTCTTTAATGTCCATGGCCACCATTACTGCTGAGGACGGAAAACTTAAGATAAACGCAATGGGTGAAACCAACTGGGCCTTGCCCGTCGACAGCCTGAAATTCAGGGATGAGCGGAGCAATGAGATCATTGTATTCTCGCGCGACGAAAAAGGAAGAATTAAGAGTCTTTTCATGGGGCAAAAGGCCTTCTTTGCCCTGGAAAAGAACAGGGGTTTATGGAATCCTGGCCTGCACACAATCCTGCTGGTGCTGTTACTGCTCGTGATGGGCTATATCCTGATTATCTGGCCCTGGATGTATTTCGTGCGCAGGAAATATGTCCGTGCGGACCGCGCCCCCGAGACCTTGCCCTTGCTGAGTAAGGTCATTGCATGGGCTACTGCCGCTTGCTACGCAATATTCTTTATTGCACTGGCGGCAGGCCTCCCTCCGGGCAATGATATCGTATTTGGGATTACCCCCGCCATCAGATTCGGTCTGTTCTTCCCCCTGCTGGCCATCGTATTTACATTGCTTATGGTTTGGCAAAGCATTCGCCTGGTGGATGAAAACAAAACCCGGATACGCAGCAGAATGTTTTACTGGTTTTCAACCCTTATTTTCATCGTGGCAATATGGCAGTTTGCCTTCTGGAACCTGCTGGGATGGAATTTTTAAAAAAACGCCAAAACCAGCTGCCAGCCAACCAAGGGCAATAATTTTCCCCTGACAACCCCCAATTCCCCCATAATCGGGCAAAACCTGCCTTTTGGAAGAGTTTGGCCATTACAAGGGATTTTATATTTTTGCAGGAAATTTTAAATTCCTCACCACCCCTTCTATGTTTGTCAAGCCCAATATGCCAAAAGTTTTCCCGACCCTCATCCTGCTCCTGTTTCTGTCTCCTGCCCTGCAAGCCACGCAGGGCAATAAAACCATCCAGGCGGTGAGGGTTGAAACAGCCCCGCAGCTCGACGGAAGGCTTTCCGATCCGCTCTGGCAACAAGCCCCGCCTGCCAGTGGGTTTATGCAGTATGAGCCCCACAACGACAGGCCGGCCTCCTTTGAATCGGAAGTCAGGGTGCTTTTCAACGACCAATCCGTGTTTATAGGAGCATTGCTCTATGATCCCAACCCCGACAGCATACTGACGGAACTGGGCCTGCGCGACGCCAACGACAAGCTTAACGCCGACCAGTTTTACGTTGACATAAACCCCTTCAATGACGGCATTTACGGTTTCCGCTTCAAAGTCTCTGCTTCAGGCGTGGAAACCGACATCAATATGTCGGGCAGCGGCGGCGACCGGGGCGACCTGAACTGGGATGCCGTTTGGCGAAGCCAGGTAAGCATCACCGACAAGGGATGGATCGTGGAAATGGAAATTCCCTACGCTGCCCTGCGTTTCCCCAAGAGGAACGTGGAAGACTGGGGGATCAACTTCTGGCGCGAGGTAAGACGCACCCGTGAATCCTCAAGCTGGAACTTTGTCGACCGCAGGATTGGCAACGCCATGGGTTCCATGGGCCTGCTCAGGGGGATGGAAGACATCAATCCCCCCTTGCGCCTGGCATTTTTTCCTTATGTGGTGGGCTATATGGAAAAAAACGGGGGAGAACAAGGTTGGGGCAACACCTTCAATGGAGGCATGGACGTAAAACTGGGCCTGAGTGAAAGCTTTACCCTCGACATGACCCTGGTGCCCGACTTCGGGCAGGTGCATTCCGATGCCCGGGTCCTAAACCTCTCCCCTTACGAGGTGCAATATGATGAGAAAAGGCAGTTCTTCACAGAAGGCACTGAGCTGTTCAGCAAAGCCGAGCTGTTCTATTCCCGCCGGATCGGAGCGCAGCCCAAGGGCTACCGGGATGTGAGCAGCCAACTGGATGAAAATGAAATCGTCAAAGAGAATCCGCAGGAGACCCGCCTGATCAACGCCACCAAATTTTCGGGCCGTACCTCCGGAGGGCTTGGTATCGGCATTTTCAACGCCATGACCGCCCCCAGCCACGCCATCCTGCGGGATACCCTCACCGGCGAAACCCGAAATGTTACCACCCAGCCCTTCACCAATTACAACCTGGTGGTCCTCGATCAAAGCCTGCCCAACAACTCTTATGTGAGCCTGGTCAACACCAATGTTTCAGGGGCCATACAGGGGTATATGGCCAATGTTACAGGTACCGACTTCCGCCTGCTCGACCGCAGCAATATGTTCCGCATCAGCGGGAAGGGAGCCATAAGCCAGCAATATTTTGAAACCCTGGATGACAACTTCGGATACAAGTACGATCTCAGCCTGGGAAAATACGGCGGCACCTGGCAATACAGCTACGGGCGATCGGTCATCAGCGATACTTATGAACAAAACGACCTGGGTTACCTCCGGAGGAACAACGAAGTGGAGGACGAACTCTCACTGAGCTACAATGTCTTCAAACCTTTCTGGCGAATCCTGAACTATTCAACGGGATTCAGCATGGAATACGCGCGCCTGTTCAACCCAAACACTTTCACGGGCCTGGATATTGACTACAGCCTCAGGGTTTTGTTCGACACCAGGTTTTTCATCAACCTTGGCGCTTCCTATGAGCCCAAAGGCCAACGCGACTATTTCGAACCACGCGTCCCCGGCAGGTTTTATGAAACCGGCGAAGCCTGGCGCTTTGACCTGATGTTCTCGACCGACTACCGCAAAAGAGTATACCTTGACGGGAACATAGAATACAATAAAGTCAGTTCATATTACGATCAGCAGTCTTTCTCCTTTTACCTCAACCCCACCTTCCGCGCAAGCGACCGGTTAAATCTGTCGTACGGCCTGAACTTCGGTGAAAACCATAACGACCTGGGTTATGTTGACCACTGGAGCCCCGACTCGATCTTTTTCGGCCTCAGGCAAAGCCCTACCACCATCAATACCCTGAAGGCAACCTATATTTTCAACAATCGACTGTCGCTCGATTTCGACCTGCGCCATTACTGGTCGAGGGTGTTTTACGACGGCGATTATTTCCTGCTTAATGAAAACGGCCGTCTGGAGCTCTGGGCTGAAGACCTGCAAATCAACGATATCAACTATAACGCTTTCACAATCGACACAAAACTCACCTGGAACTTCGCCCCGGGGAGTCAACTCTCACTGGTGTGGAAAAACATCATCGACACCCAGGGAAGCCAGGTGTCGCACAACTTCCTCGAAAATCTGGAGCGCACCCTCAACGAACCACAGGTCAACAGCTTCTCGCTCAAGATCCTGTATTATATCGATTACCCAATGATCAAACGAACAGCCGGGAAAGTTTTTTCGAAACATTCCTGATGGGAAATTGTTAATATTGCAACATCCTAAAAGCCAATACTTATGAGAATCAAAACCTGTTTGCTGACCCTTATCGCCATGAGCCTGTTGTTTTCGTGCCAAAGCCCCAAACCCGCTGACCTGATTGTACACAACGCCACCATTTATACCGTTGACAACCGTTTCGGACAGGTACAGGCCATGGCCATAAAAGGCGGGAAGATCATAGAGACAGGCTCAGGCGAAGAAATTCTGAAGAAATACCGGTCTGATGAAGTGATTGACCTTGACGGTGCTTATGTTTACCCCGGGCTTATCGACCCCCATTGTCATTTCTTTGGATATGGCCGCTCGCTCGAAAATGCTGACCTGATGGGCGTAAGCTCTTTTGAGGAGATCCTGGATATACTGACAAGCCACCGCGAGAAATTTCCCTCCGAATGGCTTCTGGGCAGAGGCTGGGATCAGAACTTATGGCCCGAGAAGGCGTTTCCGCACCGTAGCCAACTTGATGCCCTGTTTCCCGATGTGCCTGTGCTGCTTACCCGCGTGGATGGCCACGCTGCCATTGCCAACACCGAGGCCCTGCAACGGGCAGGAGTCACTGCTGCCACCCGCGTGGAGGGCGGTGAAGTCCTGCTCCATAATGGTGAACCCACGGGCATCCTGATCGACAATGCCATCGGCCTTGTGCGCCGCATGATTCCCCAAGCGGACAATCAGGCGGGGATCAACGCCCTGCTCAACGCCCAGGCCAACACCTTTGCCGTGGGCCTTACAAGCGTTAGCGACGCAGGCCTTGACAGCAGCGACATCCGGCTTATCGACTCCCTGCAGCAGGCAGGCGACCTGAAGATCAGGGTCTACGCCATGCTCAGCCCTACCGAAGAGAATTTTGAGACCTATCTGTACAAGGGCCCCTACAAAACCGATCACCTCAACATCCGCTCAGTGAAGCTATTTGCCGATGGCGCCCTGGGCTCGCGCGGGGCAAAACTGATCGCCCCCTATTCTGACGAACCCGCCAATAGCGGGCTGCTGGTCGAAACCCCCGAATATCTTGCCGAGATAGCCCAAAAAGCTTTCGATAACGGCTTCCAAATCAACACCCACGCCATTGGTGATTCGGCAAACCGCTTGATGCTCACCATTTACGCTGACATCCTGAAGGAAAAGAACGACCTGCGCTGGCGCATCGAACACGCCCAGATCATCCATCCCGATGACTTTGAGCTGTTCGGGCAATACAGCATCATCCCCTCCATCCAGACCACCCACGCCACCAGCGATATGATCTGGGCATTAGACCGCATAGGGGCCGAACGCCTGAAGGGAGCCTATGCCTACCAACAACTGTTGCAGCAAAACGGATGGCTGCCCAACGGCAGCGACTTCCCGGTTGAGCACATCAATCCGCTCTATGGCTTTTATGCAGCCTTTGCCCGTAAGAACCGCAACGGCCATCCCGAGGGCGGATTCCAGACGGAGAACGCCCTGACCCGTGAGCAGGCCATGCGTGGCATGACCATCTGGGCTGCCAGGGCACAATTCGAGGAAAATGAAAAAGGCAGCCTGGAGCCCGGCAAATTCGCCGACTTCATCGTGGTGGAAAAGGACCTGATGACCATGCCCGCAGAAGAGATCCTTACCCTGCCCATAAAATTCACCTTTGTGAATGGTGAGCAGGTGTATGCTTCAACCAAATAAAGAGATTTTTTCCGCCTATCAGAAATGAGATTTTTTGCAGGAGCCGGGTAGTACCGACTCCTGTATTTTTTTTTGCCGGAGGAACGGTCATTCCGGCAAGGCGCTTTTCATTTTCACAGAGAAGAGGGCCGTACCATCCTCCTACCATGGTCGTGGTTTAGGCGGTTTAAACCGCCTAAACCCTAAACTTACCCGGAGACAGGTGGCACTCTGTCCCCTGAACAGGCCCCCGATATTCCAGAAAAGAAATCAAAAAGGATCAACGGAATCGGCTATCTGCGCCCCTCCTACTCCTCCACATAAGGCTTGAGGATTTCTGCCCATTTAACATATCCTGCGCCCAGGAGGTGCAGGCCGTCGTTGGTGTAGAGAGTGTCGAGCTTGCCTTCGGCATTCTGGAAGCGGGGATAAAGATCGATGAATGTCAGGCCGTATTCAATGGCCAGTTGTGCGATGCCTGCATTCACGGCGCGAACCTTGTCGTCCTTGTTCTGGTGGCCCGAAAAGCGTGTGAAATTGTTGTTGGTTGGAAAGAGACTCTGCACGTAAATGGAAGTGGCAGGAGAATCCTTGATGATCCGAAGGATGATCTTCCGGTAGTTGTCGAGGATTATTTCCGGCGGGGTGTTAAGGCTGATGTCGTTGATGCCAATGAGAATAAATATCTTGGCGGGCTTTGATGAAAGCACCTCATCCATACGAGCCAGGACTCCAAAGGTGTTGTCGCCCGAGATGCCGCGGTTTTTTATGCGGGGACTGCCCAGGAGTTCTTCCCAGGCGCCGCCATTGGTGATGCTGTTGCCCAGCATGATGATCTCAGCTTCCGTATCGGGGAGCTGCTCAAACATCGATTGGCGCTGCTCGTAGAATGTGCTGCGGTATGTGGAATCTACTTGTGCCGACACTGAAAGGGCACAAAAAGCCAGAAGAAAAGCAATGGCAGATCTCATAAGGATTTTTTTTTTCAAATTTCCGCAAAATTCAGGATAATTTCGGGGAAAGCATGGACCAAAAATGTAAAAAACTTGCAAGTTATCAACAATGGTCGGCTCATATGTCCAATTTGATAACTTTACACAATAATTTTGATCACTGATGACATTATCCATAAAAAGACCGGTATTTAGGTCTCCCATTTTGTTGCGATTATTTTTATTTGCCATAATACTGGCAATAAACACCCCCAGCGTCATGAGCCAGCCTGCCAATGAAACCCTGAAAACCATTCACGATCGGACCAGCATACGCAGCTATACGGAGGAAGCGGTCCCGGCATCCATGCTTGAAACCCTGTTACGTGCGGCCATGGCGGCGCCTTCCTCGCGCAATGTTCAGCCCTGGTTGTTTTATATAGTGGAAGACAGGGCGCTGCTGACCCGTCTTTCAGAGGAGCTGCCCTCGGCCCGTATGCTTGCCCAGGCCCCTCTGGCCATTGTTGTTTGCGGCGACACCCAAAAGGGTGATCCCAATGCCGAGCAGGTGCACAACTGGGTGATGGATTGCTCAGCGGCGACCCAGAACCTTTTGCTGGCAGCTCATTCGCTTGGACTGGGGGCTGTTTGGACAGGGGTTTATCCCTATGCCGAACGGATTTCCACCGTGCGGGCTGCGCTCAATCTTCCCGGGCACATTGTCCCCCTTAATGTAGTGCCTGTGGGCTTTCCCGCTGCACACGCCCATCCTAAGGACAAATGGGATGAAGGCAAGGTAATTTTCAAAAGGACAGAAGAATGATCCAATACGCCCCTTGAGCCTTTGCGGAAAAACAGGAAGGTACAAAGAGGCAAATGGCCTGGTTTTTGATCTTTCACTAAGGATGAAAAAAAGAAACGAAGCAGCCCCGATGAGAGCAGAACTGAAACCTATGTACGACTACCAGTGGGAGCTGACCCTGATGGGCGCCCAGTTGGATGAGCGAATTCTGCGCTGCCCCTGCAGCGGGGCCGTTGAAGCGGCCGTACGGGGGCATTGCAGGAAGATGATCATTACGGCCTCCGACATAAAGTACGGCCTTATATCCCTGGACCAAGCCCTTTCTGAAAACACCTTTGATTCCTTTTCGGAAGAAGAAAAGGCCGGAGTGCTTACCGAGGCCCTGCAGCAGATGGAGCGCTCGCTTTACCTGCTTGTAAAAGATTACGTGAACCTGATGGCTTCGTTTGAAGGGGAGGCGGAAGCGGAAGCTGCACGCAATGTCCTGAAGGAATTCTGGCCGAAAATGGCCGAAGTTTACCAGTATTTCAAAGCCATCCTGATGGAGGTTGAAGCCGGCACCCGCTAGAGCCTTTGGGGTGAAGATATTTTACACAAAAAAAGACTTTAAATTAGTTTGCTAAATAAAAAGTTTACACTATCTTTGCAAGCCTGAAAAACGAAGGAAAATTTTCAAAACCAGGAAATAAAATTGTTCAATACCATGTATTTAACCTCAGAGACCAAAAAAGAAATATTCCAGCAGTATGGTGGTTCGGAAACCAACACTGGCTCGGCCGAAAGCCAGATTGCTCTTTTCACCCACAGGATCAACCACTTGACTCAGCACCTGAAAGCCAACAAGAAGGATAAAGGCACCCAGCGTTCGCTGATCCTGATGGTAGGAAAAAGAAGGAGACTGCTTGATTACCTGAAAAGCAACGAAATTGAACGTTACAGGGAAATCATTAAGAAACTGAATCTCAGGAAGTAATTAATGCTTCGCAAAAAACAGGCAATTAAAAAATTAATTGCCTGTTTTTTTTTATGGGCAGATAGAAAAAGGGCCGGGAGTTGAAAATTATTATTGATTTTCCCAACTTATTATATTAATTTTAACCCCTTTTGCACGAAAAACGAAAAAAAGAAAACAAGAAGACGATTAGTAAAAACAGAAATCAAGAAAGAAGAAGAAAATGTCGACGACTAAGATTGGATTTACAAAAGAATTTGATTTGGGAGACGGAAGGATCGTTTCCATTGAAACAGGAAAGCTTGCCAAGCAGGCCGATGGGTCTGTGGTGGTAAAGATGGGTGAGACCATGTTGCTGGCTACTGTAGTAGCTAAGAAAGAAGTGGTTGAAGGCCAGGATTTCTTACCTCTCTCGGTAGATTACCAGGAGAAATATGCTGCTGCGGGGCGTTTTCCCGGTGGATTTTTCAAGCGTGAAGCCCGCCCGTCAGAATATGAAATTTTGATATCGCGTTTGGTGGACCGCGCCCTGCGCCCGATGTTCCCCGACGGTTATCGCGCTGAGACACAGGTACTTATTTCCCTGGTTTCAGCAGAAAAAAACAACTTGCCTGATGCCCTTGCAGGTCTTGCTGCTTCAGCAGCCCTGGCAGTCTCAGATATCCCCTTCAACGGGCCCATCTCCGAAGTAAGGGTAGCCCGCATTGATGAAAAATTCGTCATCAACCCCACCATCACTGAGCTTGCAGAAGCCGATATTGAAATCATGGTGGCAGGCACGCTGGAAAACATCGTGATGGTTGAAGGCGAGATGAAGGAAGTCACTGAACAGGATATGATCGAAGCCATCAAGGTAGCCCACAAGGCCATTAAGGTAATGTGTCAGGCCCAGCTTGACCTGGCAGACATGGTGGAGAAATCGAAAGTAAAAAGGGAATATCCCGCTGAAGCGGAAGACGAGACCCTTTTTGAGAATATGAAGGCTGAGCTCTACGACAAAGTGTATGCCCAGGCCAAGAGCCCCGAAGGCAAGGCCGAACGCAAGGCAGCCATGGACGCCCTCAAGGAGGAGTACCTGGCTAAGTACAGTGAGGAAGAACTGGTAGAAAAGGCAGCCCTTGTCAAGAAATATTTTGGCAAGATCCAGAAGGAAGCGGTTCGCAACCTGGCCATGGATGAGAAAATTCGTCTGGATGGTCGCAAGCCTGACGAGATCCGCCCGATCTGGTCGGAAGTGGATTACCTGCCCGCCGCCCACGGCTCAGCCATTTTTACCCGCGGGGAGACGCAATCATTGACCACAGTAACCCTGGGAACCAAACTGGATGAGCAGACCATTGACGGGGCTGTATTTGAAGGCAAGAACAAATTCCTGCTGCATTACAACTTCCCGCCCTTCAGTACCGGCGAGGTTAAGATGATGCGTGGCACCAGCCGCAGAGAGATCGGGCACGGCAACCTGGCCCTGCGCGCCCTGAAGCCCGTGCTGCCCAACGGCAACGATAACCCCTATACCGTAAGGATCGTTTCGGATATCCTGGAGTCGAACGGAAGCTCTTCGATGGCCACCGTTTGTGCAGGCACCCTTGCCCTGCTCGATGCAGGTGTAAAGATCACCAAGCCTGTTTCGGGTATTGCCATGGGCCTCATTGCAGACCCCGCCACCAATCGTTATACAATTCTTTCGGACATCTTGGGTGATGAAGATCATCTGGGCGATATGGACTTTAAAGTAACGGGTACGCGCGATGGCATCACCGCCTGCCAAATGGACATCAAGATAGATGGCCTTAGCTACGACCTGATGGCAGAAGCCCTTGAGCAGGCCAAGAAAGGCCGCATGCACATCCTGGGCGAGATGGTCAAGACCATCAGCGAGCCCCGTGCCGATTACAAGCCCCACGTGCCGCGTATAGTCAAGATGACCATTCCCAAGGAATTCATTGGTGCCATTATTGGCCCGGGCGGGAAAGTCATCCAGGAGATGCAGCGTGAAAGCGGTTCGACCATCGTTATTGAAGAGGTGGGCGAATACGGGGTAATCGACATCGTTTCGGATGACAAGGAATCCATTGACTTTGTAATCAACAAAATCAAGGGAATCATTGCCGTTCCTGAAATTGGTGAGGTTTATGAAGGCACCATCAAGAGCATCGTACCTTTTGGAATGTTCGTTGAGATCATTCCCGGTAAGGAAGGCCTGCTGCACATCAGCGAGATCGAATGGAGAAGACTTGAGAAAGTGGAAGACAGCGGCTTTAAAGTCGGAGACAAGATCGAGGTTAAACTCCTGGACCTGGACAAAAAGACAGGCAAGCTGAAACTCTCGCGCAAAGTGCTTATTCCCAGGGATCAGCCCAAAAAAGACTGATTCTGAAGCACAGGCTTTGCCGGGTGTAAACTTTTTTGAACGGTTTCCGTAAAATAGAATAACACCTTATCTGGCAAGCTCATGAGGCAACTAAAGATATCCAAGCAGGTTACCAACAGGGATACTGCATCCCTTGACAAGTACCTGCAGGAAATTGCCAGGGTCGGGTTGATCTCGGCCGAAGAGGAAGTTATTCTGGCACAGAAGATCAAGCAAGGCGACAGGGCGGCTTTGGAAAAACTCACCAAAGCCAACCTTCGCTTTGTTGTTTCTGTATCCAAGCAATACCAGAATCAGGGCTTAAGCCTGCCCGACCTGATCAACGAGGGCAATTTTGGACTGATGAAGGCGGCCCAACGCTTTGACGAGACCCGCGGTTTCAAGTTCATTTCGTATGCAGTGTGGTGGATCAGGCAGTCGATCCTGCAAGCCCTTGCCGAGCAGGCGCGTATTGTTCGCCTGCCGCTGAACAAGATCGGCACCATCAACAAGATCAACAAGGCCTTCTCTTTGCTTGAACAAAGGCTGGAGCGTGAGCCTTTCCCGCATGAAATCGCCGAGCTGCTCGACATGCCCGAGGAAGAGGTAAAGGAATCGCTAAAAAATGCAGGCCGTCATATCAGCATGGACGCCCCCTTGGTTCAGGGTGAAGAGAACGACATGTATGAGGTGCTCACCAATGAGGAGGCAGACATGCCCGAGAACAACCTGCTCTACGACTCACTGAAGGATGAGATAGAGCGGGCCATATCGACCCTGACCCCAAGGGAGGCCGAGGTGATCCGGTATTATTTTGGGCTGGGAGGCCTGCAACCCCATACCCTTGAGGAAATTGGGGAGAAGCTTGATCTCACACGCGAGCGCGCCAGGCAGATCAAGGAAAAGGCCCTCAGAAGGCTCAAGCACTTCTCGCGCTGTAAAAACCTCAAACCCTACCTTGGATAATCCCTAATTTTTCATTTATATATTTTCATTTTTCATTTCCTGTATGTCTGTTTTACTAGCCCCATCATTGCTTGCAGCTGACTTTCTTCAACTTGAAAAAGAAGTGGCCATGGTAAATGAAAGCCAGGCCGATTTGTTTCATGTAGACGTGATGGACGGGCATTTTGTCCCCAACCTCACTTTTGGTTTTTTCATCATCAAACAAATCAAGCGCATTGCAAAAAAGCCCCTGGACGTGCATTTGATGATCAGCAATCCTGACCGCTATCTTGAGGCATATAAGGATGCCGGCGCCGACTGGCTGAGTGTGCATTATGAAACCTGCCCTCACCTGCACAGCAGCATTCAGCAGATCAAAAGGCTTGGAATAAAGGCAGGGGTGGTGATCAACCCCCACAACCCCATAAGCCTGCTGAGGGATATCATTCCCGATGCGGATTATGTGCTGCTGATGTCGGTAAACCCGGGCTTTGGAGGTCAGCGGTTTATTGAAAGTACCTATCGCCGCCTGCAGGAATTAAACGAACTGAAGGCAAAAATGAACCCGCAACTGCTGATTGAAGTGGATGGAGGCGTGGATGCCACAAACGCCGGCAAGCTGGCAAAGGCCGGTGCCAATGTGCTGGTGGCAGGAAGCGCGGTGTTTGGAGCAGACAGCCCCGCCCATTCAATAGAAGAAATAAAAGCAGCTGCCGAAAAGTAGTTCCCGAACGATCCAATACAATCATAACCTGCCGGATAACCAGGCAGATGTGCATTTGCCTGAAGTCTGGACCAGCTTATTTAAGGTGAGCCTTGCGATGCAGGAATGGCCGGTAAAAATCAAAATACTGGTAGATCAGGAAAGCCGTCAGAACAGCCACAACCAGTCCGGGGATGATTCCCTTCAGGTCGTAAAGGGCATGAAAAGCAAGGATGTTGATACTAATGGGGGCCAACACCAACAAGGCCAGTGGAACAAAACGGTTGGCCAGCAATGCAATTGCCACAAGCATTTCGAACAACTTGACATACATCAGCCAGTAACCCATACTGATCAGGATTTCCTGTGCCTGGGCTGGCATGGGCGCCACCCCAAGGAAATTGTCAAAGAAGTGATTCACGCCATATACCAAAAGAATGAGCCCCAGCAGAATCCTGGCAATTTTCTTCATGCTTTCCATACGTTTGGGTTTTTAAGGGATACTTTTTTTACAGGATCAGTGCATCATTACCCCCTTAGGGCATATCGACCCTAAATATAAATATTAATTGCAAAATGGCAAAAAAATAATTCTATAGCCAAGCGTGACTTGGGGCTGCTGAAATTATTACGATTACAAGGAGATCTGCAATCGATAAAACAGGGAAAATTTAGGGAGGATGGTGGCGAGATAAAAAAGGAAGCCTGAAAGAGCGGCGGTTGTTAATGCGTTTTTTTTTAATTTTACCTTTTCAATCTCGCGGAAACGGCAAATTAAGCTTTATGAACGATAATAATAAGAGTGCTTCAAAACTCAACGCGCTGACCAAGCGCGTGGAGAAATATATTATTCAGTTGCTGATAGCGCTGATGTCCATTTTATTGATCATAGCAAGTTTGCAACTGGCTTATGAGGTGATCAAAGCCATCATCACCTCCGAAAACTTCCTGATAGACCTCGACGGCCTGATGGGACTTTTCGGGGTCTTCCTGCTGGTGCTGATTGGCATTGAGTTACTCGACACCATCAAGGTATATTTCAAGAAGCACGTCATCCACGTGGAGATAGTCCTGCTTGTGGCCATCATCGCCGTGGCACGTAAGGTCATTGTGATGGATTTTGATAAGTATGGCGGGCTGGAGATCATCGGCATAGGCCTGCTTTTACTGGCTATGGCAGGTGGCTATTTTCTGATCAAGAAGACAGGGGGTTGCGGGTTTTGGCCCACAGAAACGGAGGAACAAAGTGAAACCATAATAGAGGAGAAAGCACTGGATGAGCACAAAGAAAACCAAGTGATCGAACGCAGGAAAGTCATCAAAAGTCAGGTCAGCGAAAGCCCCGTTGCACCCGAAGACATTCCTGCAAAACCTGTCAACCCTGCCCGGGGAAAGGACAGCGGTGAAAAATCCGATGACTAAAGGAGGCCGGCGCATATTCAAAGGTGGAGAAGCCCAATAAAGGCCCCCAGGGACATATGGGCTATTTTGCAAGAGGCATTGGATGAAATCCTTCTGGAAATAAATAATTGATTTGAGCGGCCAATCTTCAGTAATCTTTTCTTACTTTCGCAACCGTAAATATACCCACAGGACACAGGGAATAAACCAAGAGAAAAAACGGAATCATGGCAAGGGCAACAGACCAAACCAGGTATATTTTTGTTACAGGGGGCGTAACCTCATCGCTGGGAAAAGGGATCATCTCGGCCTCCCTGGCCAAATTGCTTCAGGCGAGGTGTTATTCGGTCACCATCCAAAAACTCGACCCGTATATCAACATTGACCCTGGCACCCTGAACCCCTACGAGCATGGGGAGTGCTACGTTACCGAAGACGGGGCGGAAACCGACCTTGACCTGGGCCATTACGAGCGTTTTCTGAATGTGACCACATCGCAGGCCAACAATGTCACCACCGGGAGGATATACAAGGCCGTAATAGAAAAAGAACGCAGGGGCGATTACCTGGGAGAAACGGTACAAGTCATTCCCCATATCACCGATGAAATCAAGCATTCCATAAAACTCCTTGGTGAAAGCGGCCAGTACGACTTTGTGATCACCGAAATTGGAGGGACCGTAGGCGACATTGAATCCCTGCCCTATATTGAAACCATCAGGCAGTTGAAATGGGAGATGGGCTCCAGGGCGCTGGTAATCCACCTCACCCTTGTCCCCTACCTGGCAGCTGCCAAAGAACTCAAGACCAAGCCCACCCAGCATTCCGTAAAGACCATGCTGGAGTATGGGGTACAGCCCGACATCCTGGTATGCCGCACCGAGCGGCCCCTCAACGAACACATCCGCAGCAAGATCGCATTGTTTTGCAATGTGGAGGCCACCTCAGTGATCGAATCTATAGACACCAGCTCTATCTATAAGGTACCTATCCTGATGCGGGAAGAAAAACTCGACAAGGTCGTGCTGAAGAAGATGCGCATGAAGAACTTCTGCCCCGCTGACCTCGATAGCTGGGAGAAGTTTATTTCACGTCTGGAGCATCCCTTAAAGGAGGTAAGCATTGGGCTGGTCGGGAAATATGTTGAACTTGTTGACTCCTACAAATCCATCATTGAATCGCTAATACACGCAGGCACCGTCAATGATTGCAGGGTTAACCTGAAGCTGATTCATTCCGAGCAGATAGACCTGAACCACTCCGAGGCCACCTTCAAAGGTCTTTCGGGAATCCTTGTCGCCCCGGGCTTTGGCGATCGGGGCATAGAAGGCAAAATTGCCGCCATCCACCATGCGCGCACCAACAACATCCCTTTCCTGGGCATTTGCCTGGGGATGCAATGTGCCGTGGTGGAATTTGCCAGGGATGTACTGAAAATGAAAGATGCACATTCAACGGAGATGAACCCTGACACCACCCACCCTGTGATTGACATCATGGAGGAGCAAAAAAAAGTGACCATGAAGGGAGGCACAATGCGGCTCGGAGCTTACCCCTGCAAAATCAAGCCTGGCTCGCTGGCATCCAGCATCTATGGGAAGAAGGAAATCTCAGAACGTCACAGGCATCGCTTTGAATTCAACAACCATTACCTTAATGATTTTGAACGCCACGGGATGATCGCCACGGGTATGAACCCGCAAGCCAACCTGGTTGAGATCATGGAATTGAAGCATCACCCCTTCTTTATCGGGGTGCAGTTTCACCCCGAATACCGAAGTACGGTGGCCAATCCTCACGCCCTGTTTGCACATTTTGTGGATGCAGCCATTCAATATGCAGAGCGATAATCTTCAGGGGCTGCAAAATTATCCTGCTATGAGGGCATTTTTGCCTTCTTTAACAATTATGGCACGGTCAATTAAACTATCTTTGCAGTTCCAAAATAAACATTAGGAATGAGCAGAGACAACATTATCGGACTGATTCTGATCGGTGCTATTTTGATCGGTTACAGCCTCTGGATGCGTCCCAGCCAGGAAGAATTGATGGAGACCAGGCGGATTCAGGACAGCATCAACATAGCCGAGCAGCAACGTATGGCCGATCAGCAGGCACAACTGGAACTGCAGGCCGCCCAACAAGACACCCTGGACTTCTTTGAGGACATTCAAGCTGCTGATATTTCGGAACTCGACTCGGTTCAACAGCTTAAATTAGCCGACCGCATGGGAAGCTTTGCCGGCGCTGCTGTAGGGACAACAGAATTCATCACCCTCGAAAACGAAGTACTGAAGCTGAATATCAGCACCAAAGGCGGCTATATCCATTCGGCCGAATTAAAGGACTATCTTACCTGGGAAAAAGAGCCCCTGATACTCTTTGAAGGGGAAGACAACGCTTTTACCCTGAACTTCTTTGCAGCCAACCGCAGCATCAGCACCAGCGAATTGTTCTTCAAACCCTTTTACGCCGATACGCGCTTTAACGGTCAGAGCGAAATCTTCGTGGAAGGCAGCGATTCCACTGCCTTTGCCATGCGGCTTTATTCCGAAAAACACAGCCCCGGATCACCAAGCTATGTGGAGTATTTTTATGGTCTGAAGGGCAATGATTACATGCTTGACTTCCACGTCAATTTCGTGGGCATGCAGCCTGTAATTGCCAGCAACACCACCTTCCTTAACCTGGACTGGCATATGCTGATGCCCCGGCAGGAAAAAAGCCTCAAGAACGAACAGAACAACACTACAGTTTATTACAAATACGTAAACGATGACGTGGAGCGCCTGCGCGAGACCCGCGACAGCGAGCAGCGCATGCCCACCAGCATCCGCTGGGTATCTTTCAAACAGCAGTTCTTTTCAGCGACACTGATCTCACCTCGGGGCTTCGACAACGGCGACATCTCCAGTAAACTCCTGGATGAGGCAGACCAGGAACACACCAAATTTGCCACTGTCAGCCTAAACCTTGCTTACGACCCCCGTGTGGACAACCTCTATCCCATGAGCCTTTACCTGGGGCCCAACCATTACCAGACCCTGAAGAATTACGACTTGGATCTGGAACGGCAGATTCCCCTGGGATGGAGCTTCTTCCTCATGGCCTGGATCAACAAGTACGCGATCATCCCTGTGTTTAATTTCCTTGACGGCTTCAACCTCAACTACGGCATCATCATTCTTATTCTTACAGTACTCCTGAAGATCTTCCTGTTGCCCATCGCCTACAAGACCCATATCGGCCAGGCCAAACAGCGGCTGCTGAAACCCGAGGTTGAGGAGATCAACAAGAGGTATCCAAAGCAGGAAGACGCCATGAAGAAGCAACAGGCAACCATGGCCCTGTATAAAAAGGCCGGGGTAAATCAGATGGCCGGGTGCGTGCCCATGCTGCTGCAGCTGCCCATCCTGCTGGCCATGTTCCGTTTCTTCCCTGCCTCTATTGAGTTGCGCCAGCAAAGCTTCCTTTGGGCCGATGACTTGTCATCCTATGACTCCATCCTCGACCTGCCCTTCAATATCCCGTTCTATGGCGACCACGTCAGCCTCTTCACCCTGCTGATGACCATCTCGACCATCATCTACACCCATATGAACAACCAGATGATGGGCAGCAGCAACCAGATGCCGGGGATGAAAACCATGATGTATATCATGCCCGTGATGTTCCTAGGGATCTTTAACAACTTTGCATCAGGCCTGAGTTATTACTACTTCCTTACCAACGTGCTTACCTTTGCCCAGGTTTTCCTGATCAAGCAGTTTATCGATGAGAATAAGCTCCACCAGGAAATCAAGGAGAATATGAAAAAGCCCTTGAAGAAATCGAAGTGGATGGAGCGCATGGAGGCCGCCCAAAAACAACAGGAAGCCCAGCGCCGCAAGAAATAATCAACGATTGAACAGAAAATCCGCAGGGCTCATTCCTGCGGATTTTTCATTTCTGCCAAACAGCAGCGCAAGCACCGGGGGTTTAATTTTTATCAAACAACAGCAGTTTTATTAACTTTGACAAAAAAACCATGAAAGAAGCGGGATTATCCTGTATCTCACCCATCGATGGGCGTTACAGTAAAGTCACGGCAGCCCTTTCGCCTTTCTTTTCTGAGCAGGCCCTCATCAGGTACCGCCTTCTGGTTGAGGTGGCCTATTTTGAGGCTTTATACAAAATTCCCCTTAGCGAGCTCAGGCGCTTTCCTGCAGGAAGCCTCGACGGCCTGAAGAATCTTGTCACTGATTTCTCAGAAGCCGATGCCCTGAGGGTAAAGGAAATTGAAGCCATCACCAATCACGACATTAAGGCCGTAGAGTATTTCCTCAAAGAACACTTCGACCGCCTGGGGCTTCAGGACTACAGGGAATTTGTGCATTTCGGGCTGACATCACAGGACATCAACAATACGGCCATCCCGCTTTCGCTGAAAGAAGGGCTTGAGCAGGTCATTTACCCTGTCGTGGATGAACTTCTTGCCAGGCTGATGGAGCTGGCCATTCAGTGGAAAGACACAGCAATGCTTGCGCGCACTCATGGGCAGCCCGCCTCGCCTACCCTGCTGGGAAAGGAGATCCTGGTGTTTCACGAAAGGATCAGGGTGCAATACGAACAATTGAAGCGAATGTCCTTCCCCGCCAAATTCGGGGGTGCGACAGGAAATCTGAACGCCCATCAGGTGGCTTATCCTGAAATTGACTGGATGCGATTTGCCGAAACATTCACCTCCGGCCTGGGCCTGAAACGCTCATGCCCTACAACCCAGATTGAACATTACGATCAGCTGGCAGCCCTCTTCGATAACCTGAAACGCATCTGCACAATCATCATTGACATGGACCGCGACTTCTGGTCGTACATTTCAATGGAATATTTCAGACAAAAGGTAGTTAAAGGCGAAGTAGGCTCTTCGGCCATGCCTCATAAGGTGAACCCCATCGACTTCGAGAACGCTGAAGGCAATGCAGGCCTAGCCATAGCCTTGTTTGAACACCTCTCGGTTAAATTACCAATATCAAGGTTGCAACGTGATCTCACGGACTCCACTGTACTGAGAAATATGGGAACTCCCATGGGCCATTTGCTTATTGCCCTCAAAAGCACCTTACGCGGGCTTGGAAAGATTACCCTGAACCGCGAAGCCCTCGACCACGACCTGGAAAAGAACATGGCCGTAGTGGCTGAAGCTATACAGACCATACTGCGCAAGATCCATTATCCCGAACCCTACGAAAAACTTAAAGACCTCACACGCAACAATCAGCCCATCACCCGCGAAGCCCTAGACAGCTTCATCGATTCACTCGGGGTCAACGAAGACCTGAAGAAAAAACTAAAGCAGATAACTCCCTTCAACTATACCGGCATAAAACCCAAGGAGCTGGAATAAATTACACTGATTTCAATGAAGAACTTCATAAAGATCATTCAATACATCCTTCCCTATAAAGGTAAGGTCGCCCTCAACGTGATCTTCAACCTGCTTTCGGTGATCTTTTCCCTCTTCTCCATCACCATGGCTATCCCCTTCCTGGGCATACTGTTCAAGATTCAGGAGATGGTATATGAAAAAGTGCCCTTCTCGCTCTCGCTGAGTTCATTGATGCACAACTTCAATTATTACATCAGCAAACTCATAGAACAACACGGGCCCTTCTATGCCCTGATCCTCATCGGAGTAGTTGTAGTGGTCACCAGCTTACTGAAAAACGGCTTTAAATATTTGGCCATGTACTTCCTGACCCCCATCCGAAACGGGGTTGTGAAGGACATCCGCAATGCCATGTACAACAAGACAATCGACCTGCCCCTGGCTTATTACACGAGGGAAAGGAAGGGCGACATCATTTCGCGAATGACCAATGATGTCCACCAGATCGAGATCAGCGTGATCAGTTCGCTGGAAATGGTTTTCCGCGAGCCCATCACCATCCTGGTTTACCTGTCGAGCCTGCTGGTGCTCAGCCCGCAGCTGACCCTTTTTGTGGTGGTGTTGCTTCCGCTGAGTGGTCTGGTGATCGGCCGTATCGGGAAATCCCTGCGTGCCACGGCCCTGCGCAGCCAGAGCCGCCTGGGGAGTATCCTTTCGGTCATGGAAGAGACCATCACGGGTTTGCGCATCATCAAGGCCTTCAACGCTGAAGAGAAGATGAACCAGCGTTTCAGGGGCCTCAACCAAAAATACACCCGCCTGATGAACCGCCTCTACCGCAGGCATTACCTGGCCTCGCCCATGAGTGAATTTCTGGGTACGCTGGTGGTGGTAATCATCATGCTCTTTGGCGGGGCTATGGTTTTGCGCGGACAAGCAGGCCTCTCACCCAACGGTTTCATCGGCTACCTGCTGGTCTTCTCGCAAATCATCAACCCTGCCAAATCGTTCAGCCAGGCCTATTACAACATCCAGAAAGGGATGGCCTCTGCTGACCGAATCGACGAAGTCCTCAAGGCGGTTAACACCATCACCGAGCCTGAAGATGCCCTCAACAAACCCGGCTTCGAAAGCGAGATCATCCTGAAAAACGTAAGCTTCAGGTATGAAAACGAACCGGTGCTGAAGAACATCAATCTGACAATCAAAAAAGGCCAAAAAGTGGCCCTGGTAGGCCAGTCGGGAGCAGGAAAATCCACCCTCGTTGACCTCCTCCCCAGGTTTTACGACACGACCCAAGGCGAGATTCTCCTGGACGGGATACTCATCCGAAACATTAAAATAAGGGATTTGAGGGGCCTGATGGGCAATGTCAACCAGGAACCCATCCTGTTTAACGAAACCTTTTTCAACAACATCGCTTTTGGCGAAAACGAGGTGACGGAAGAAGAAGTCATGCAGGCAGCCCGGGTGGCCAATGCCCACGAGTTCATTGAGCGCACACCCGAAGGCTACCAAACCAACATCGGTGACCGTGGCAACAAACTCTCTGGCGGGCAACGCCAGCGCATCAGCATTGCCAGGGCCATCCTGAAAAACCCGCCCATCCTGATCCTCGATGAAGCCACCAGCGCCCTCGACACCGAATCGGAAAAGCTGGTACAGGAAGCCCTGTACAACATCATGCAAAACCGTACCTCCATCGTGGTGGCCCACCGCCTCTCCACCGTGGTCAATGCCGACCTCATCTGCGTGATGCACGAAGGGGAAATCGTGGAAAAGGGGACCCACCGGGAATTGCTTGAAAAAAATGGCATCTACAAAAAACTGCACAGCCTGCAGATGTTCTCCTGATTATTAAAGTACACTTTCGTAAATATTCCTTATTTTTGCAACCTGAAACAGCGATAGGCTGAATGACCAAAAAACAGAAACCTATGGATTTAAGTGATATCCTGACCATATCGGGGAAAGGCGGATTGTATAAAGTGGTGACGCAAACCAAGAATGGCCTGTTGGTCGAATCGCTCACCGACGGCAAAAAGATCCCCGTCTTCCTTTCCGACCGCAGCAGCGCCCTGGGCGACATCAGCATCTTCACCCTTACAGAAGACCTCCCTCTAAAGGATGTCCTGCTTAAGATCTTTGAAAAAGAAGAAGGCAAGCCCTGCATCGACCCCAAGGAAGACCCTGCCAAACTCAAGGCTTACTTTGAAAGCATTCTCCCTGATTACGACCAGGAAAGGGTGTATATCTCCGACATTAAGAAAGTTTTTACCTGGTATAACCTGCTGCTTGAAAAGGATTTGATCAAGCCTGATGAGCCTGAAGCGGAAGAAGGTACCACGGAAGCGCCGGCCGAAGAGGGAAAGCCCCAAAAGGAGAAAAAACCTTCAGCGAAAAAGCCTGCCAAAAAAGAATAATCATTGCAAGTCCGGACATTCCGGACTTTTTTTTAGCTTCGCATCATGTACAAGCGCCTAATCCGTCCCCTGCTGTTTCGGTTCGACCCCGAGAAGATCCACCACCTTGTGAGCTTCATGCTCCGTTTTGGCTGCCGTATCCCGGGGATAGCCTGGCTGCTTAGGAAGATATTTGTAGTCAGGCATCCTGCCCTTGAACGTGAAGTCTTTGGCATACGCTTCTCCAACCCCGTAGGCATTGCCGCCGGTTTCGACAAGGAAGCCAGGCTCTTCAACGAGCTGGCCTGTTTTGGATTTTCACACATAGAGGTGGGCACGGTCACCCCAAAAGGGCAACCGGGCAACCCCAGGCCCAGGCTGTTCAGGCTGCCCCAGGATCAGGCCCTCATCAACCGAATGGGCTTTAACAATGCGGGGGTGGAAGTCTTTGCCGAAAATCTGCGAAAGCAAAAAGCCCACCTCATCATCGGAGGAAATATCGGGAAAAACACCCTCACCCCCAATGACCAGGCCATCGACGACTATTGCCGCTGCTTCAATGAGTTGTTTGACCTAGTGGATTATTTCGTGGTGAATGTCAGCTGCCCAAATATTGCCGACCTGGCCAAGCTGCAGGACAAGGATGAGCTGGTGGCCCTTCTGAATGCCGTCCAGGCCATCAACCATTCAAAGCCCAAAACCAAGCCCGTACTCCTAAAGATCGCGCCCGACCTGAACAACGGCCAGCTGGACGAAGTGATTGAAATTGCCCGCGAAACAGGCATCGATGGCATCATTGCCGTGAATACAAGCACCCTCAGGGAAAATTTGGTTACGCCAAAAAAGAGAATAGAAGAAATTGCCAATGGGGGCCTGAGTGGGAAGCCCCTGGGTGACACATCCACCCGGGTCATCAAATACCTCCACAGGCAATCGGGGGGAAAACTGCCCATCATCGGGGTCGGGGGCATTATGACCGCCGAAGACGCCCTGGAAAAACTGCAGTCAGGCGCCAGCCTTGTGCAGGTCTATACCGGCTTCATCTATTCGGGCCCTGCCATCGCCAAAAAAATCAACCAAGCCCTTATCCGCTCAGGGGTTCAGTAACTCAAGGTCTTTCTCACGACCTTTGGCGGCCCAGTCCTGCGGGATAATCTTCCAGTTGTCGCGCGCCTGCGGGTCAACCACCTTGTGCTCCCTGAAATATTCAATCAGCGAGGCGCGCAGGTCCTTTTCCGAAGAGAAGACAATGCGCTCACGCAGCTCGTCGTGAGCAATGCCCACACCCTCGGTCAGGTGACCCCCTCCCCCGCTTCCGCGGTATGAGTTGATGGCCACACGGTATTTCTTTTCAGGATCGAAGGCGCTGCCGTCTTCCATGCCCGAGATCTGAACCCTTTGCCCGGCAGGTTTGCTGGCATCCACCGTATAACGTATCCCTGCTGCCGAATCGAAGTTAAAGGTCGGATGGCGAAGGCGGTGCCTTCCATTGGCTTCCACCACCGGCTTCCCTTCCTCATCAAAACGGAACAGCAGCAAATGATCCTCGGCACTGTTCATCCGGTTTAACCAGATTCCGTAAGAGTATTCAAGGTAGTCATCAATTTCCTTACCCCTCAGCTCCATCACATACAAAAAGTTCTCGTACTGGTAAAGCTTGAAGAAATCCCTGATGTTGAGCATCCCTGCCTTAAGGGTTTCGTTAAAGGAAAGCGGGGCGGTAAAAGATACCTCGGCCCCTGTGGTCTCAAGCTGAATTGTATGCACCAGATCGACAAAAGCAGCAGGCCCAAAGAATGCCTCAATGGAGGCCAGATCTTTCTTCAGCTGCCCCACAGGCTCACCGGCAAAATTGACAATCTCATTGATGTCCTTCTCAAAGCGCTGAAAGAACTCCTGGCTGGGAGCCACATTCAGGGTGCTGACAAGGTCTCCCTTTTTCCCCAAGAGTTTAATCTCCTTACGGGAAATCCTGTCAAAGGTCAGTTCAGCAACGGCAAGTTTCTCAGCATAGCTGCCAGGCCCAACAATCAACACCTCTGAGCCATCGGCACTGACAATGGTCTCCACCCGTTCGCGGTGATCGTGCCCGCTAAAGATCACATCAAAGCCCGGTACCGTCCGGGCAATGTATTGCACAGCATTCTCGAGGGGCACTTGCGTGGGATCAGGATTGGACGGCCCCATGCCCGAATGGAATAAGCCTACTATGGCATCGGGGTTTTCCTTCTCCCTGATCTGTTGCACCCAATAGGCTGCCGCCTCTGCCATCTCCCGGAATTCAAGCCCCATCCACAGATGCTCCGGCAGCCAGTTGGGCACGCCTGTGGTGGTAAGCCCCAAAACGGCCACACGCACGCCCTGGCGGCGGATCACCGTGTAGGGCTGAAAGTGTGGCTGCCCCGTTTCCTTGTTGATCACATTGGCGCCCAGGTACGGGAAGCGAAACTCCTTCCTGAGGCGGTTGTAAACCTGAGGGCCTGCTTCAATGTCGTGATTGCCCACCGTAGCGGCATCATAACGCATCAGGTTCATGATCCTGCTGAACAAATGCAGCTTGGTATCCTGCTCAAAATTTGCATAATAAGCCGCTGGGGTGCCCTGTAACAGGTCGCCGTTGTCGAGCAGGATGATGTTGCTTCCCGGGCGGGTGCGCACAGCCTGGATCAGGTAATGCACATTGGCAAGCGAGGTCTGCATGGGCCTGTCATTCACAAAATCATAGGGAAACACCCTGGCGTGCACATCGGAAGTCACTGCTACCTGTATCTTGATCTCGCGCCCCTCAAGGGGAAGGGAAACAAACAACAGCAGGAAAAAGCTTATCAGGAAAGAAAAACGGATTCTCATGGAAATGAATTTTGGTATTTTAGAATTATAGGACATAAAAGTAACAAAAAGCGTGCAAAAGGCTTGAATGCAAGGGAAAAGAAGTTTCCTTACAAGAAAGGGCAAATCTGCATTACAGGGATTTTATAATAATCGCATATTCAAGCTTTTAGCCTATTAACAATATAGTTTAAACGGTGTTTAGACGGCTTAAACCGTCTAAACCCCTACCATGGTACCTACTTGAAATGAATAAAAAACCGGGATGCAGCAATTTGAATAAGCTTAAAAATTCCTTTCCCGAAAGCCCCTCCCCGGAAAAGGGACAGCATGGGAAGGGTAAAAAAAAGCTGTCCCGAAATCCGATCAAATGGTTTCGGGACAGCCTCAACAAACCCTAAAAAAATTTTATTGTCCGAGGTATGCTTTAAGCAGCTTACTTCTGGAGGTATGCTTCAGCCTGCGAATGGCTTTTTCTTTGATTTGGCGTACACGCTCGCGGGTGAGGTCGAATTTTGCCCCGATCTCGTCGAGGGTAAGGCCATGATTCATTCCGATGCCAAAATAAAGGTTGATCACGTCCCTTTCCTTTTCGGTAAGGGTGGCCAGAGAGCGTTGAATCTCCTTGGCAAGTGATTCGTGGATGAGGCTGGAGTCGGCATTGGGTGAGTCCTGGTTGATGTACACATCAAGCAGGCTGGCATCTTCGCCCTGCACCAGCGGAGCATCCACAGAGACATGGTGTGTGGAAATGCGGAATGATTCTGCAATTTTATCTTCGTGCAGGTCGAGGGCTTCAGCCAGCTCCTCGGTTGAAGGAGGGCGTTCAAATTTCTGTTCGAGTTTTGAAGCCTCTTTTTTGATTTTGTTGAGCGAGCCCACCTGGTTCAGGGGTAAGCGCACAATCCGCGACTGCTCGGCCAGGGCCTGTAGAATCGATTGTCTGATCCACCACACAGCATAAGAAATAAACTTAAAACCACGGGTCTCGTCAAAGCGCTTGGCGGCCTTGATCAGTCCGAGGTTTCCCTCGTTGATCAGGTCGGGCAGACTGAGCCCCTGGTTCTGGTACTGCTTAGCAACCGAGACGACAAAGCGAAGGTTGGCCTTGGTCAGCTTTTCCAATGCTGCCTGGTCACCTTGCTTAATGCGCTGCGCCAGATGGACTTCCTCTTCGGCGGTGATCAGGGGTACTTTCCCGATCTCCTGAAGGTATTTGTCCAAGGACGCGGTGTCGCGGTTGGTAATGGATTTAGAAATCTTTAATTGTCTCATGAATGGTAATGTAAGTTTAAGCAAAGTTGCGGCTTACACCTGCAAAACAGGGGGTAGCGAAAAGGTGCACAAAGGTACTAAAAATATTTCGGAATTCCAAGTCCTCAATATCACTTTATTCCCATGCCGTAATACGCCCGCTGTCCATCGGGATAGATGCCTTCAACAAGGATTCCGCCGGACTTTCCGGCAAGCATCCTGCTGAGCTCTTCGGGCGATCCAACAGGCTGACGGTCGACCTGGGTAATGACAAACCCGTCGCGAATGCCTGCATTGCGGAATATTCCGTTGCGTGTCACTTGAGTAACGCGTACCCCCTGCCGAATGTTTAACCGCTTGAGTTCTTCGGCAGAAACTTTTTCGAAGGTGGCGCCGAATTTTTCAGAAAGGGCGTTTTGGTCTGAAGTGACCATTGTGTACTCGCCATAGAGGTTGCGCAGGCGGACAGTGACCTCTTGTTCGCGGCCATCCCTGATATACTTCACCACCACCTCGTCGCCGGGCCTTTTACGGCCAACGGTTTCAATCAGCTCACTGGGGTTGCGGATAAGGGTATTGTCGATGCCCACGATGAGGTCGCCTTCCTTAATCCCAGCAGCCTCACCGGCACTGCCTTGCTCCACGCCTGCCACATAGGCACCGCGGAAAGCCCTGAGGCCTAATTCCTCAGCCTGGCGGCTGTTGATTTCGGTAATACTCACGCCCAGCATCCCCCTTTGTACTTGCCCGAATTCGAGCAGGTCATTGACGACTTTTTTCGCAATACTGGAAGGGATGGCGAAGGAATACCCTGCAAAGGAGCCGGTCTGGGAAGCGATTGCAGCATTGATGCCGATGAGTTCGCCCTGGGTGTTGACAAGGGCGCCCCCGCTGTTGCCCCTGTTAACGGCGGCATCGGTCTGGATAAACGATTCAATGGCGGTGCCGCCCCCAAGGATGTTGATATTACGGCCTTTGGCGCTCACAATGCCTGCCGTAACGGTTGAGGTCAGGTTGAAGGGGTTGCCAACGGCAAGGACCCACTCGCCCACCCTGACCTCGTCGGAGTCACCAAAGGGAAGGAATGGCAAGCCATCCTTTTCAATCTTGATGACCGCCAAGTCGGTGGTGGGGTCAGTACCTACGATGGTGGCCTCAAATATCTGGTTGTCGTTCAGGGTCACTTCAACCTTATTGGCTTCAGCCACCACATGGTTGTTTGTAATGATATAACCATCCTGGCTGATGATGACGCCGCTACCCGTGGCGACAATAGCCTGGCTGGGTTGCTGGCGGCGGGGCCCGAAGAAAAAATCCCTGAAAGGATCAGGCATCCCGAAATAATCATCGTAAACGCTGCTCTTACGCTCATAGGTGGTGCGGATGTGCACGACGGAGTTCACGGTCATCTCGGCCACCAGGGTAAAGTCGGGTAATGTGGTGGGCAGCTGGGTTATGTACCGGGCTAATGAAGCAGGAGGCGCATTCAGCTCACCCGAATCGATCAGGCTCTTCACCTGATGGCTTTGCTTATTGAAAACATAACGATCCAGCCCAAGGGTAAGAACACTGGCCAGAACAGCTACAAGAAACAAACTCCAGAATCTTTTCATAGCAAAAGGTTTTTTCAGTTTATTAAACAGTAGGTTTACCGCTTTGTTTAAATATTATTTAGAGGAAAAATGATCAAGCGGAAAAATCATTCCAATGGCTATTAGCAAATAACATGCCTTACAATGCACAATAATTCTTAATAATTTTTAAATCTATAACCAAAAAACGTATATAAAGTTAAAAAGTTCTTTTGGCTCCCGTTAAAAAAAGTTAAGTACTGATTATGAATGGTTTCGCTTTTGAACATAAAGCAGGGGGATTAGGCCCGAATCGCCTGATTTTTTGTACTTTTGCAGAAGAATTAGGCGCAAATGAACCATCGGAAAAAGAAGCCTGACTTTAGCTTTACCTACATGGCCCTGGGCCTAATCATTGGCTTTTTTATGGGCACTGGTATCGTATACTGGTATTCAAACCGACAAAGTGACAGTATTTTCTCGCGTAAGCTGTGGGATTATTTTTCAAAAGCCTTCCGGGACGAAGAACTCCCCGGCACTTTTCAGGTCACAGAGGAGTTGCCACAGAAGCCGGTGCCGGCACGCAGGGGTGTCACCAGGAAGGAAACCAGCCTCAGCGACACGCTCAACCTGGCAGGCATTGAGAAAGAAGTTGTGAACGACTCCCTCCTCCTTGATACCCTGGCTTTGGGGGCTGCCGGCGATTCGCTTGCCGAAACGAATGATTCCGTTGTAATAACCGGCGAAGTGAATAACTCCCAGGATAGCCTGCCCGAAAAGGGGTCCACCATTCACATTGCCAAGGACAGCCTGTTGAGCACCAGAGCCTACAGCCTTCCAAAAGCCACTCCGGAAACAGAACGCGACCTTGCGCTGAGGAAACTCGATTCATTGCTGGGAAATTACCCGCGAAATAGCCGTACCGACAACATGATGATTGTCGAGTTCTGGTTATCGCCCCTGAACTTCCACGGCTATAAAATGTCGCACAACAAGATCATTTTATTCGGGCTTGATCAGCCCGAATCATTCAGTCTGCATTCGGATGGTAATTCCATTTTCATAAAGTATTTTGAAGAATATTTTCCCGTAAGTCTGACAATGGACTTCAAGCCCCTTGTGCCGTCAAACACACCCGACTTACAGGAAGAAACCCGGGAACAATGGCCTTAACATTTCACAAATTTCACGGTGCGGGGAATGACTTCATCATTCTTGATGACCGTGGTGGTGCATTCGAGAAACAAATCAAAGACCCCGGGAAGTTCATCTCCGGGCTGTGCAAGAGGCAATACGGGGTGGGCTCCGATGGGCTGATGCTGCTAAGAGCCTGCAACGATGCCGACTTTGCCATGGTGTATTACAACAGCGACGGGCGTGAGGGAAGCCTTTGCGGCAACGGGGGACGGTGTATCACTGCCTTTGCCTCAAGCATAGGCCTGGTTGGCGGCAAGACCCGGTTCAAAGCCGTGGATGGCATGCACGAAGCAGTGATCAACCATCAGGGGGTGAATACCTGGGACATCAGCCTTCGGATGCAGGATGTGGACAGCATACACGGCGAAGGCAGGGAGTTTGTACTGAATACAGGTTCGCCCCACCTGGTCATTTTTTCGGAGAACTTACTCGACAAGGATGTCTATGCTGAGGGCAGGGCCTTGCGCTATGCTCCTGCCTTTGCCAAGGACGGAATCAATGTGAACTTTGCCGAGGTGCTCGACCACTCGACAATCAGGATGCGCACCTACGAACGGGGGGTGGAAAATGAGACCCTGGCCTGCGGGACAGGAGCCACCGCCACGGCACTGGCAGCCTGGCAAGCGGGTTTCCGCAACCCCGAAAACAGGTATACGCTTAAAGCCCCGGGTGGCGAACTCAGGGTGACCTTCACCCCACCCCGCCCCGCTGAACCCGCCTTTACAGAAATATGGCTCAGCGGACCTGCCGAAAAAGTTTTCACTGGCACCCTGGAACCCTAAAACCCTATTAGCATGCTGAAAGGAAACAAAATTGTGCTCCGCCCTGTGGAGCTGAAAGACGTGGATGTCCTTTTCCACTGGGAAAATGACCCTAAGAACTGGCTGGTAAGCAATACCCTTACCCCTTTTTCCAAATTCTTCCTGGAGCAATACGTAATGGGCGCGCAAAACAACATTTATGCTGACCATCAGCTCAGGCTTATCGTTGAGGATAAGGAAGGCAAGGCCTGTGGCGCCCTCGACTTGTTTGATTTTGAGCCCCATCACCGAAGGGCTGCCATTGGCATCCTGATCGAAGAAAATTCGCGTGGGAAAGGCTTTGCAGGCGAGGCCCTGGAGCTTGTATGCAATTATGCAAGGAACATCCTGAATCTGCACCAGCTATACTGCACCATTGATGAGGACAATGAAAAGAGCATGAAGCTATTCGGGAAACTGGGGTTTCAGGTGACAGGAAAAAGGGAACACTGGACCTGGCGTGAGGGAAAATGGATCGATGAGTATTTTTTGCAACTTATTCTGAAAGCCGATTAAACAAACCATAAAATTTATCGTCAATCCTTTCGTTAGCTTCACAAAGAACTTCCAGCAAAATTCAATGAGCAGAAGAAAAAAAAGCCGAATCGTAAAGCTGCTGGCCCTTGTAGGGGCATTGCTTTTAATTGTGGGACTGGTGGCAGGCTATATGGCCTATGTCGCCATCCTAAAGCCCAATGTACATACCAAAAAGGATTTCACCTACCTCTACATCCCTACGGGCAGCACCTTTGATGATGTCAAGGGCATTCTCCTTCAGGAAGGGCTGATCGACAATGAGAAGACCTTCGAGTGGCTTGCCCGGAAGAAAAACTACCCAAACCGCGTGATGGCAGGGCGTTATAAGATTTATGACGATATGGGCAACAACGACCTGATCAACCTGTTGCGGTCGGGAGTGCAGGAACCTGTGAATGTGACCTTCAACAATATCAGGACGCGTGAGCAACTTGCAGGAGCCGTTGCCGGCTACCTGGAAGCGGATTCCCTGGAGCTGCTGCACCTGCTGAATGATGAGGCGGTAATGCAGGAATACGGCCAGAGTCGTGAAACGGCCATGCTGTTGTTTATCCCCGATACCTACGAATTCTTCTGGAACACCTCAGCCCCTCAGGTCCTCAAACGGATGCACCGCGAATATGATGCCTTCTGGAACAGCCGGAGACGTAGACAGGCCGAGCGGATTGGCATGAGCCCGGTGGAAGTGGCTATCATGGCAAGCATCGTAAGACAGGAAACCAGTAAGCGGGATGAGATGGAACGCATTGCAGGAGTGTATGTCAACCGCATCAAAGGCAACATCCCCCTGCAAGCCGACCCCACCATTGTTTTTGCTGTGGGCGATTTCAGCCTGAACAGGGTCCTCAACCGCCACCTTGAGATTGACTCGCCATACAACACTTACAAATATGCGGGGCTTCCCCCGGGCCCCATCAGCCTCCCCGAGCCTTACATCATTGACGCGGTGCTGAATTATGAGCACCATGAATACGTATTCTTTTGTGCACGCGATGACTTCTCAGGTTACCACGCTTTCGCAAAAACTTATGCCGAGCACCTTGTCAATGCAAGGCGCTATCAGCAAGCCCTGAATAAGCGCCGCATCATGCGCTGAGACAATCTGTTTGCTGATTTTCGCGGCCTGTAAGCCCTGCAGTTGTTATTTCTTTTTTATCTTTGAAACTTAATCTTATTAAATATGGCAGAGATAAAATTTGGAACCGACGGATGGCGTGCCGTAATCGCCAAGGATTTCACCACCGATAATGTTGCACGGGTAGCGAAGGCAACGGCCCGTTGGGCCCTGAACCGCCAGGCCGATCCTGCAGTGGTGGTAGGGCACGACTGCCGTTTTGGGGGCGAGCTCTTTGCCCGGGTGACGGCCAAAGTGCTGGCCAGCCACGACATCAAGGTGTACCTGGCCACGGACTTTGTTTCAACGCCCATGATATCCCTGGGCGTGTTGAAACACAAGGCCTTCCTGGGCGTGGTAATCACTGCCAGCCACAACCCGCCCGAATACAATGGCTATAAGCTGAAGGGCCATTTTGGCGGTCCCCTGCTCGAGGAAGACATCCGCGAGGTGGAGACCTTCCTCCCCGAGACCAATACAATAGAACTGGACGACATCAGCCTGGAAGCCTTGGTGGACAAAGGTCTGGTTGAGTATGTCGATTTGGAAACCATGTACTGCAATTACCTGGAGGAGAAATTCGACCTGAACGCCATTCGCGCGTCCCACTGGAACTTTGCCTTCGATGCCATGTATGGCTCGGGGCAAAACGTCATGCGCCGCCTGTTTCCCGACATCACCCTGCTGCACTGCGAACGCCAGCCCCTTTTCGACGGGATTCCCCCTGAGCCCTTATTACGCAATCTGGAGGAGTTCTCCGAGGTGATCCGCTTATCGCAAAACATTGACTGCGGACTTGCTGTCGACGGCGACGCCGACCGCATCGCCCTTTTTGACGACAAGGGAAATTACATCGACTCACATCACGTGATCCTGCTGCTCATCCATTACCTGAACCATTACAAAAAGCTTAATGGAAAGGTGGCCACAGGGTTCAGCTCCACGGTTAAGATCAACAAGCTCTGCGATGCTTACAGCCTGCCCCTTGAAATCGTTAAGATCGGCTTCAAGCACATTGCAGGCCTGATGCTTGAGGAGAACATCCTGGTGGGGGGTGAAGAATCGGGCGGCATAGCCGTAACGGGCCATATCCCTGAACGCGATGGCATTTTCAACGGCCTGGTGATCTGGGAAGCCATGGTAAATACGGGAAAGAGCCTGCGTGAGTTCATCAATGAGGTGTATGCCATTACGGGGAGCTTTGCCTTTGAACGCTCGGACCTGAAGCTTGATGAACCCGACAAGGAACGCATCGTTGAAAATTGTGAGAAGAAGATGTACGCGGAATTTGGCCCATGGAAGGTGCTTCACGAAGAAAACCTCGATGGCTTCAAATACTATTTCAGCGACAGCCAGTGGTTTATGATACGGCCCTCGGGAACAGAACCCGTATTGCGCACCTATGCCGAAGGGCATACCCGTGAGGAAGCCCTGGCCATATTGCAGGCCGGTTATGAGACCATCATGAAAAAACCCTGACCTTGCCACCCCGATTGAAAAAATTCCTGGCTGCACTTGTTCTCTGTTTTACGGTTTCTCCTTTGCCTGCCCGCCCCTTTACGACAGACAGCATTCCCGAAAGCAGGCACGGCAACAGCCGCTTGCCCTATGTGGCAGGGCTGCAGGTCGCAGGTTATTCCACCGCCCTGATTGCCCTGAGCCAGGCCTGGTATAAAGACTATCCCAGGACCAGCTTCCATTTCCACAATGACCTTCCCGACTGGTTTCAGCAGGATAAGCTGGGTCACGTAGCTGCAACCAATCATTTAAGCCGCCTGAGCGCTGCAAGCTTATCCTGGGCCGGCCTTGGCAACAGGCAAAGCGCCTGGTGGGGAATGGCCTCGGGAATGGGATTCCTTACTGCCGTAGAAATCCTGGATGGATATTCCCTCGAATGGGGAGCTTCCTTATCGGATATGGCGGCCAACACCCTGGGGGCTGCGGCCTTTCTTTCACAGCAGCTGTTATGGGAAGAGCAGCGCATCTCAATTAAGTATTCCTATTCCCAAAGCAAGCTGGCTCACTACCGCCCAGCATTACTGGGAAGCAGCCTGCCTGAGCGTATGCTGAAGGACTACAACGGGCAGACTTTCTGGCTCTCCCTGAACATCCGTTCTTTTTTATCCCCAGAAAGCAAATTCCCGTCCTGGCTGAACCTCGCCCTTGGTCACGGTGCCTATGGCATGCTGGGAAGCAGGGAAAACCCCTCCTTTCATAACGGGATGGCATTACCCGAAATGAACCGTTACAGGCAATGGTACCTTGCCCCCGACATCGACTTCAGCAAAATCCCCGTAAACGCCCCCTGGCTGAAGGCCTTCCTGGGTGCCGTGAACTTCCTGAAAATGCCCGCCCCCGCACTTGAATACAATAGTGAACAAGGGTTGCGCTTACACTGGATCTTCTTTTAAGCCAGGCGGCAGCAGAAAAACGCGGGGTTTTTCCTCAGGAAAAATTTTTCTTGAATTGCAAAAAGTAATTATTTACTTTTAAGCAACTCAAAATCAATCCCCCATGAAGAAACCCCTTGGAATGATCCTGACGAGTCTTTTTCTGTTACTCACGCTCCATTTGCCCTTTCCGGCTCAGGGGCAGGCAAGCCTTACAGCGCCCGAGGCTTTTTTTGGATTTCAGCCCGGTGCCGACCAAAAAATTTTTACCTACGGGCCCATGATGGATTACCTGAAATTGCTCGAACAGCAATCCAACATGATCCGCATTATGGAAACGGGTGAAAGTGAGCTGGGCAAGCCCATTTACCTGGTCTTCATCTCTTCGGCAGCAAACCTTGAAAACCTCGACAGACTGAAGGAAATTAACCGCCGCCTGGCCCTTGACCCTGCTATCCCTGATGAGGAGCGGCAGCAGCTGATCGGTGAAGGGAAGACATTTCTTCTGGCCACCATGTCGATGCACGCCAACGAGGCAGGCCCTGCCCAGGCTGTGCCCCTTACGGCATATAACCTTTTGTCGGGCGCTGAGCCGGGCATCACAGACCATCTCGATGATATGGTGCTGATGATCGTGCCCAGCCATAACCCCGATGGGCAGGACATGGTGGTGGATCATTACAACAAATATCTGGGCACCCCTTATGAAGGCAGCAGCCATCCGGGGGTGTATCATAAATATGTGGGCCACAACATCAACCGCGACTTCATCACCCTGGCCATGAAGGAGAACCAAGCCATTTCCGACATTTTCAGCCTGGAGTGGTTCCCCCATGTGCTGATAGAAAAACACCAGATGGGGATGACGGGGGTAAGGTATTTCGTCCCCCCGAATCACGACCCCATTGCCGAGAACATTGACGAGACTCTCTGGAACTGGAGCTGGGTATTCGGCTCAAACATGTCACGTGATATGACGGCTAAAGGGCTGACAGGCATAAGCCAGCAGTATATTTTTGACAACTACTGGCCGGGCTCCACCGAGACCAGCCTTTGGAAGAACATCATCAGCCTGCTCACCGAGGCCGCGAGCGTGCAACTGGCCACTCCTGTATTTGTTGAACCCAACGAGCTGCAGGTCGGCGGCAAAGGCTTATCCGATTACAAAAAGAGCATCAACATGCCCATCCCCTGGCCTGGCGGCTGGTGGCGCCTTGGCGATATCGTGCAATATGAGCTTGAATCGACTTATTCGCTGATACGCACCTGTTCCCGTCAGCGTGAGGAGATCCTCACCAGTCTCAATAATTTAGTGCGCAAGGAAGTGGAACGCGGCCGCACCGAAGCCCCGTTCTTTTACATCATCCCGGCCGCGCAGCACGATACGGGCGAACTGGTAGCCCTGCTCCGCCTGCTCGACCGCCACGGAGTAGCATTATCACGCCTCAGCCGGGATGTGGTACTGGAAGGCAGGGCTTACAAAAGCGGCGATATTGTCATCTCGATGGCCCAGCCCCTGCGCCCCTTCATCAAGGAAGTCATGGAGCGCCAGCAATATCCCGTAAGACGATATTCCCCCGGAGGCGAGATCATAGAACCCTACGACATCACCTCCTGGTCGCTGCCCCTGCATAGTGGCATTGCCACCCAGGAGGTCAGCCGGAAACAGGAAGGCCTGGAGGACATCCTGTCACCGGTCCTCCCTGCTGATGTGCTGCCCGGAAAAAAAGCACTAACAGGAAATTTCATTGCCCTCAGTGCCAACTATAACGAAAGCTACAGTGTGGCATTCAAGGCGATGCAAAAAGGCTTGGAAGTATTGCGCAGCAAAACAGAAACCACTGCTGGAGACCTGCTTCTCCCTGCAGGCAGTTTCCTGATCCCCATCAGCAACCGCAACCGCAGCACACTGGATGAAATCACCGAGGCGATTGTGACGGCTCCCCTCTTCCTCAGCGAAAGGCCGGCGGGCTTTGACAAGCTCAGCCTTCCCCGCATCGCCCTGGTGGAGACCTGGCAGCACGATATGGATGCCGGATGGACCCGCTACCTGTTCGACACCTATGGCATCCCCTATACCGTGGTTCGCCCCTCTGCGATGGCAGGCCTGACCCTGACAGACAGCTTCGATGTGATCCTGTTCGCCGACTCGGGAAAAGACCAGCTCATGCAGGGCACCCGTCAGCGGGGAGAGCAGCATTACATTCCCTTTTATCCCCCTGAATATGTAAAGGGAATGGGCAAGGAAGGCTGGCAGAACGTGCTGGGCTTCATTCAGGACGGGGGAAAAGTCTTGTCCTGGGGCAGCTCGGTCGACCTGTTCACCGGGCTGATGGAACCCAAAGAGCCCCTGGAGGCCTTCCGCTTCCCCATAAGCAACCTTGCACAAAACCTTAGCCGGCAGGGCCTGAAGGTTCCCGGGTCATTGCTGAAGATCAGGCTGTTGCCCAATCACCCCCTCACCTACGGGATGCCCGGGACCATCGGGGTGTTCCACCGCTCAAACGTCATCCTTCAAACTACCGTGCCAACATTTGATATGGACCGCAGGGTCATTGGCAGTTTCCCTGAAGAAGACATCCTAATGAGCGGCTATGCCGAAAAAGAAGAGCTCCTCGAAAAAACCCCTGCAATGGTTTGGCTGAAAAAAGGCCGGGGCCAGGTGGTGCTGTATTCCTTCGTGCCCAACTTCAGGGGATCTACCCCCGCGACCAACAAGCTTATATTCAATGCCTTACTGCTGCTGTAGTGACTCGAGTGACTTGAGCGAATTCAGGGACTTTAGAGAATTCATAACCTTCAGAGATTCGTGGACAAAGGTAGATTGATCGCATGCCAATCTACCAATCCACGAATCAAACAATCAAACAATCAACCAACCCCACCGCCTCCCCGCTCCCTACTGCTGAAGCAGGAAGTCCCGGTGTGACTTCAGCACATTGATTGTATGAAGCAGCACGTTCTTGGTTTCGGTGAGCATATTCATAGTCACCAGGCTGCTGCGGGTGCTTGATTTATTCTCCTGTACCATCCTGATCTGCATCATCTTCACCTCCTCCAGATACTGAATGATCTCACGGTTTCTCGTTATCAGGAACTGAAGGTCGCTGAAATCGCCTTTTTCGGTAAGGTCCCTCACGCCTGAGAAAAACATTCGGATCTGTTCGTTCAGGTCCAGCATTGCCTCACTCAACTCGGGGCAGGTGCTGGGGTGATTATTTTCGAGGTGTTCAAAGGCAGGCTCGGTGATGAAGTGCAGGCAATGGGCCGTCTCTCGCAGGTAATCCAAAACCTGGACGTAATGATGTCCCGTTTCCACCGAGCCCTCTTCCAGTTTTTTCAGGGTAATATACACATCTTTCTTGAGGCTTTTGGTGAAGGTGTTGATGGCCTCCACCTCCTTGCGTGCCTTTTTCAGGATTTTCCTGTCCTCACGTACAAAACTTTCCACGAGTTCATTCAGCAGGCGACCCGTCTCATCAAGGGTCCCGCTGATGATGCGGGTGCTTTCGGCCATCACGCTTTCATCGGTCCAAACCCTTTGCGCCTTTTCCTCTTCATCTTTTTTCACCTTCAGGCGGCGCTTATGGATAAAGTTGGTCCGTATCATAAACCCAAAGGCAACAATTAAGGCAGCCAATGCAGCGATCAATCCCGCCCAGCTAAACAACAAGGCCAGCAGGAAGGCTATGGTAAAAGCTGTAAAGGCCGTGAAGAACCATCCGCCTATGACCATCATCACCCCTGTGATGCGATATACGGCGCTTTCACGGCCCCACGAGCGGTCGGCAAAGGAAGTGCCCATGGCCACCATAAAGGTCACATAGGTGGTGGAAAGGGGCAGTTTCAGCGAAGTGGCCAGGGCAATGAGGCTGCTGGCGACAAACATATTGACCGATGCCCGCAGCTGGTCGAAATGGGCCTGCTCGGCCACATTCCTGCCCGGGTTCCCAAGCTTGGCATTGTCGAAACGGCGATCCAGAAAAGCAAGAAAGGAGTCAGGCAGGATCTTTTGCAGCAAGCCGCCCAAATCACGCGCTTTCCTCACCAGGGTACGGGCAAACAAGGAAGATGGAAAACGCTCGCTGCCCTCGCCCTGGCGTGCAAGGTCCATCTCGGTTTGGGTCACCGAACGGGCCTTCTTTGAGAAGTAAAGGGTCAACACCATAATGACCCCTGCAGCGAGCAGGAATGGTGTAGGCGTTTTGATGGGCTCCAGCAACACCCCCATGGGGTAGGTGTCAGGGTTCAGGCCGGGATTGGACAGGAATACCTTCAGCGAGTCGAAACCCGCAAGGGGCACCCCGATGAAGTTCACCAGGTCGTTACCGGCAAAGGCCATGGCAATTGAAAACGTCCCGATCAATACAATGATGCGAAAGATATTGACCCTGAAGAAGTAAATCAGGATCTGAAGCAGTATGGCCAGCCCAATGAAACATCCCGAAAGGATAAGCAGGGTATGGCTCTTGATCCAGGCCAGGACTTCAGGGGTCATAAAGGA
>JAAYLH010000089.1 GCA_012521995.1 Bacteroidales bacterium
ACGCTGCAGGTAGCCACCAATGTAATTTCCGGATCAAGCATTTCAGTGACCTGGCGTGTGACCAATATCGGGGAAGGCACCACGGGTGCCACAGAATGGCAGGATCGCATCTGGCTTTCTATCGATGAAGACCTCAGGATGGCTGATGATATCCTTTTAGGAACCTTTGGGAACGTATCTTTCTTAAATTCCGGAGAGAGCTATTTAAGGACAGAGACCGTGGAGCTACCATTTACGGCCATTGGCAACTATTATCTTTTTGTAATAACTGACGAGATGGATGCGTATTGCATAGGGCCTTGTGAAGATGGCAACAGAAACAGCCATAGCGGCTCCAAATTAACAGAGTCGGATGATCAGAACAATTTTATTTATGACATCATCCTGATCAATCCAGCCCCGGGTCCTGATATGGTTGTAACCTCGGTTGGATCGCCCACCGCAACTTTCGGAGGGCACGAGATTGATATTACCTACACGGTTAAGAATCTTAACGAGGTAGCTGTAAACGGTTCCTGGAAAGACGCCATATTTATCTCACCCGAAAGTAATTTCAATGAAAGTACATCCACCAGGCTTAGCCTTGCAGATCCAATGGTAAGTACCTTGTTAAAAGACGAAGAATACACGAGGATCACCAAAGTAACAGTTCCCTACAGCGTTTATGGAACACAATGGATTCATGTCTGGACCGATTATGAGAACAAAATTTACGAAGGTGTCATGGATGGCAACAACACAGAAACGGCTGACACCCCTCTTGAAGTTACCCTTACACCACCCGCAGACCTGATAGTTACCGGTGTAGAGTTGCCCTCTTCAGCCATTTCAGGCCAAGCGCTTGCCGTTTCCTGGACGGTAGAAAATCAGGGAGCCAAGCCCCACACCGGAACCTGGACGGACAGGGTATTCCTTTCGGAACAAAGTACATACGATGCCCAATCGGCCATATTGCTGGGCAGTGCAACCTACTCCCAGGGGTTAACCTTACTTACTGGAAATACCTACACCAAAAGTATAAGCCCAAAACTACCCCAGGGAATTAGTGGTGATTACTATGTTTTTATCATTACTGATGCGACCGACAAGGTATTCGAATATCTTTTTGAAGATAATAACATGCTAGGCCGTGAAGAACCGGTTTCCATTGAACTGGCTCCCTATCCCGACCTGGTGGTCTCCAGCCTGGGCATAGCAGCTGATACGCTCACTGCCGGCGACACATTCGAGTTTACCTGGACCATCTCGAATGAGGGTACCGGACCGACCACTGCCAACTGGAGAGACCAGATTTCCTATTATCCTGAAACCTTCTCCGGACCCCGGAAAACCCTTGCCAATTTCTACAGCAGCTCGCCTGCCCTTGAGCAGGGGAATTCAGTCACCAGAACCGTTAACCTTACTGCTCCAGCCATTGAGCATGAAGGGTGGTACTTGCTGATGGTGGAAACCGATGATCAGAACTCCAATTACGAATACCTTTTCGAACAAAACAACCTCTCCGAAGAGATCCTTGTTTACCTGAAAAAAGCTGAAGTCATTGCGACCCATTCTGATTTGATCTTGGTAAATGCCACAGCACCAGCCCAAGCCTTAAGCGGATCAACCATTGATGTGACCTGGCTCACAGAAAACACAGGCCCTGACCCCACGGAAGCAACCTATTGGCAAGACAGGGTTTACCTTTCACAAGATGCCAATGGTTTAACCGGCAACCAGCCATTAAAATCACTTCAACACAGTGGTGGTTTGGCCATGGGCGGAAACTATACAAAGGAGTTAAGCATCGCAATCCCCAATGGAATCTTTGGACAATACTATCTTGTTTTCCAGGCTGATTTTTCCAAAAAAAATTCGAATGAAAGCAATCAGGAGAATAATACCCTTTCAAAGCCAATCAATATTGAGTTGTCGTCCTGGCCTGATCTGGAGGTAATTAGTTTTGAATTGCCTGAAGCCGTTTATGCAGGCCAGCAGTTCTATGCCCAATATACGGTGAGAAATAATGGCCCGGCCCCTCTTTCTGCCATTAACCTCACCGACAGGATCTTTATTTCAGGGACTCCATCCTATCTGAATGCCAACTGGCTTGGCACCAAAAAAGGGGTGCATGCCCTTGAGGTAAATGAAACCTATAGCGACAGCATCCTGGTCAACATTCCACAGCATTACGTTGGGAATTATTACCTGGGAATTCAGGTTGACCATAACAAGGTAGTGTATGAATATGAAGATGAAGGTAACAACCACATGAGTTTACCGGTTTACATCATTCCCTTTACCGCCTCTTCCTATGATTTTGAAATCACGGATTTTTCCTGGCCTGAAGTATTGATGCTTGGGAGTACTGCAAACTTCTCCTATACATTGACAAACCAGGGTGAATTCCCTGTGAGCGGAATGGTAAGAAATGGATTGTACTACTCACTGGACCAGCAGTTTAATGGTGGTGTTGATCCATTATTCAATTATCATGACCCTGTGGTATCGATCCCTGCCGGAGGAAGCGTAACGTTGAACCTTAGCGGGAAGGTTAAAAACATCAATAGCCAGGAATATTTCGGTTTAATGAGGGCTAATATCCTGAATTCCATTCCCGAATTTAACCTGGGAAACAACACCCTGACATCAATAACTACTTCACTGGTAGATGCGCCTGCGCTTGAGCTTGAGATTGCAGATCAAAATACCTTAACACCTGAGGATTACATTTACTACAAAGTAGATGTTGAAGCAGACATGGACCTCCTGATAAGCCTGGAAACGTCCAGTCAAGTAGCCAGCAATGAGGTTTTTGTTGCCTATAACAGTACGCCAGGTACATCAGATTTTGACTTCAGTCATCAGTATCCTAACCAGCCCAATCAAATAGTCTTGGTGCCAGAAACAAAGGCCGGTTCTTACTACATTTTCATCAGAACCAATACGCCATCACACACGCACCAAACAATTGAAGTAATGGCTAAAACCCTTCCATTCTCTCTCCTGGAAATAAGCCCGGAGAAGGCAGGACAGGGAATCGTTACAACCAATATATTCGGTGCAGGTTTCCGAAACGGAATGCGGTTATTGCTGATGGATGGAGGGAACCCGGTGGCCGAAGCCATCAACATAAACTTCTCAAACAGCATGCAGGTAAAAGCACGCTGGGATCTCAGTGAGGTGCCCTTGGGAACCTATGATTTGCTTGCTATTAACCCTAACAACGAAACCGTTTCTTTGCAGAATGCCTTTGAGGTGCAGACTGCAACGGATTTTATCCTGGCATCTGACTCCTATTTCCCTGAAGTACTTCGTTTTGGCAGAAATGGCGTATTTACAGCTGTTGTGAAAAACGCTGGAAACGTGGATATCCCAATTGCAAAAGGAGAGGTTAGCTTTTTTAGTTACGCCAATGTAAATAATATTAATAAATCGGGAGAGGTATTCCTCATAACCGACTTTATTGACGAAGAGCTCTTTGAAGAAGAAAACTTTACCGAATCCGGTCCTTATAAAGCCATCCCTTTCATGGCAAGAAATATGGCGCCTGGAGAATTCTTTACCCTTACATTCGAGCTGGATAACTTTATTGAAGCCTCCTTCCCAATCAGGGTGCAGGGGGTTGGTGTCACTACCGAAGATTTCCTTACCTCACAGGCAGAAGTGTTGGAGATGAACCGGCAGTATATCATTAATGATTACCTGGACTCTATTCCGGCAGTACCTGAAATTTTTGATTTCCTCTTCAACCCAAAGGCTTACCGGGACTCAACCTTTGCCCAACTAATTAGCCTGGGCTTTTTATCTCCTGAGGATACCGTGGGGGTCTTTAACGATTACCCATCTTCCAGTAATTATTCCTATAATCCGGGAACCAGTCCCGGAGTTAGTACCTATCCTTCCGCAACTTTTGGAGCGGACGGATCATATAACTGGGAGATCAACGACCCCTATGGAGCACCAGGAGAAATAAGCGGCTGGGACATCATCCGCACCAGTGGCCCTATTGAAATAACGGCCACGGCAGCGCAGCCCTTCCTGGTTAATGTCCTTTCAATCAGCAGCTACAGCAATGAAGCTGATTTCTTGACTACCTGGGAACCTGGATATGACCAGTGTTGGGAAATAGCCTCTGCTGAAGGTGGGATTGTTGGATTTGATCCTTCCAAATTCACCATAAACATCACAGCCTTTGAATTCTTCAATGAAATTTATGGAGGAACGTTCGAGATTTCTCAACAAGGGAACAGTTTATATATATGTTTTAAAACTCAGACACCAAGTCTCGGCGAAGATGGCATTCCCGGTGGTCCGGGGCAGCCTGGCAAACCCGGAGGCCGTGGAGGCCCTGGGGGTGACGGAGACTGCACTATTGCCCCTGGCAAGGGGGGAGATGGAGGTTTGGGTGGTGTGGGTATTCCCCCATCCCTTTCCCTCGATGGAACAGAGATTATGCCCGGACCTGGCGGCGAGGGCGGACCTGGCGGCAACTCCCTTTGTGAGACCAGCGATGGTCCCAATGGAAATAAGGGTGGCATAGGCGGTCAGGGCGGTCAAGGCGGCTGGGGCGGCGATGGCCAGGATGGCGGTCCCGGTGGTTGCGGCGGTCAGGGAGGCACAGGTGGCTACCTTGGCGATGGCGGAGATGGTGGAAATGGAGGAGATGGCGGTGATGGCGTCACGGGTGGCAACGGAGGCTGCGGTGGCACTGGAGGAACCGGAGGTGAAGGCGGAAATGGCGGCAATGCCGGCAAAGGCGGGAAGGGGGGAAATGGTTCTCTAAGCGGTGGTACCGGCGGCGTAGGTGGAATAGGCGGCTCGGGAGGAGGTAGCCTGGACGGCGGTTCTGGTGGAGGAAATAATCCAGGTGGGGATGGCGGTTCTGGTGGTGATGGCGGTTCCGGAGGCGATGGCCCGCAAGGCGGTGGCCCCGGTGGAACACCTGGCCCTGGCGGAGAACCAGGCGATGATCCCGACTCCCCGGAACCCCCTGAACCCGGACCCTCTGGAGCACCCGGACAACCCGGAGACAATGACAACTTGGGCGGACCCTGGTTTCCGGACATGCCCAATACGCCCCGAATTCCTTTACCCGGGCCAGGCCAAGGACCCGGACCATCTCCAGGTCCAGGTGCAGGACCAAATTGCGGGCCCGATAACTCTACACAATCCGATTGTAATGAACATTGGACCACCATTGGCTGCTCCATGACTAATTTGAATTGCTTAAAAGATCTTATTAAGTATACTAGATTAGGTATGTTTGCAGGTCCCAAAGGAGCAGCTGCAGGTGCCACAACAGCTTTATTGAAGTGTTTGCTTGGTCAATATAACTGCCAAACCGGAGGAAACCAATTTACCAACGGTTTAGGCTGTGTCATTGGGGTTATTGATGGTGCCATTGCTTATGCTACATTAGATTTGCCGGGAATAACCGCTTTTCTGGAGTGTGGATACCTTCTTTGTGAGGATGTCCCCGTCCGCCGATCCTGTGACCCCAATGAAATCATTGGTCCTTTTGGCGTAGATTCATTGATGTGGGTTTCGAATTTGGAGACGCTTCCCTATGTGATCAACTTTGAGAACGACTCCATTTTTGCAGATGCGCCTGCCCAGCGGGTAATCATTCGCCAGGCCTTGCATGCCAACGTAAATCCATTCTCTGTCAGACTGGGTGATTTTGGCTTCAACAACCTGAGCTTTAATGTTCCTGAGAACACCCTGAGCTATACAAATGTCCTGAACACTTTTGATGCTTTGGGCGTAAATGTGGAGGTTACCGCTGGTTTGGATATCGTCAATAATGAAATTTTCTGGATTTTCCAGTCCATCAATCCAGCAACAGGCGTGGCACCGATGGATGCCATGGCAGGTTTCCTTGCCATTAACGACTCCATTGGCAGTGGACAGGGGTTTGTCACCTATTCGGTCCTTCCTTCGGAAAACATTAGCACCAGGGACTCCATAACGGCTGAGGCAAGCATTGTTTTCGACATCAACGAACCCATTATTACCAACATATGGAGCAATCTTGTTGATGCGGTCGCCCCGACCAGTCAACTGAATCCATTGCCCGGAGAAATAGAGGATGTCTCCGTTCAAATTACCTGGACCGGCAGTGATGATCCTGATGGCTCTGGCCTGAGGAGCTATGACCTTTATGCCATTGTAAATGAACAGGAAACCATTATGCTGGCTGAAAACACCACCAGTAATTCCTACGATTTTACGGGATTGCCCGGTGATACTTATTCCTTCTTTACCATCGCAACTGACCTTGTTGGAAACAGGGAAGCCATGAAGGCCATGGGTGACTACACCCTTACCCTGAAACCAGCCGGGATCTATAACCTCACCATCATAACCCAACCCGATGATGCGGGAGCAATAACCGGTGAAGGTTTTTATGAGGCTGGTGAAGAGATCCAGCTCTATGCTGTTGCCAATGAAGGCTTTACTTTCGTAAGCTGGACCAGC
>JAAYLH010000090.1 GCA_012521995.1 Bacteroidales bacterium
CATCTAAGTAGACCGTTATGAAAAGATTATTATCTTTATACACCTTGATATTGAATATTTTAGATCAAAAATTGCTGGACATCTTTTTGTACATTTTCAGGCGAAAAATAGCAATAAATTCTCGAATATCAAACAATAAGCAATAATTATAAAGCCCTTTGTATTTAGCATTTTTGAAAAATACCCGATACTTAAAGAGCTGAAAAATTATGCTTTGGGAGCAGGAGGTCGGCGGTTCGAATCCTCTCACCCCGACCTAAACGGTCAAAGAATTTCTTTGGCCTTTTTTTTATACCCAGCAAGGAGGCAGGTTCTAACCAAGGAGCGATAGCGACGAGCTCTTGAGTGCGCCGTTAAGTGGGCGAAAAATCCTGCCACCCCGACATAAAAAAAGCCATGGATTGTTTCCGTGGCTTTTTTTTATTACCTTTTCCCACATTAAAATTATCAGAATTTCCTACTTCTACTAACCAGAAAATCCCGGGCCATGTCGAACATTGATTTGATCATTGAGGAAAGAGCCGCAGACATCGGCAATTTTTTAGTGGGGCGTTTGCTGCCCTTTCGCCAAAAAAGATCGGTTGGGCCCTTTGTTTTTGTTGACCATATGGGGCCTGCAAGCATGAACAAGCAGCAAAACCTGGATGTGTTAACCCATCCGCATATCGGTCTTTCTACCCTTACTTATTTGTTTGAGGGTGCACTCATGCATCGCGACAGCATAGGCTATGAGGTAGAGATTCAACCCGGGGCCGTCAACTGGATGACCGCCGGGAAAGGGGTGGTGCATTCGGAAAGAACGCCCGCATACCTGCGCAATGTAAGTAAAAGCTTGCATGGCATGCAAATTTGGGTGGCTTTGCCAAAAGAACTGGAAGAAACCGAACCCAGCTTTACGCATGTGGAAGCAAGTGAGATTCCTCAATGGAATGAAGGGAGCGCTGAGATAAAACTAATAGCCGGAGAAGCTCTTGGAAAGAAATCGCCTGTGCCGGTTCACAGCAAACTCTTTTTTTTAGAAATTAAGAGCAGCAACCCGCAAAAGATCAGCATCGGAGAGGATCTTTTTGGAGAAAGCGCATTGTATATTCTTGAAGGATCGGTGAAAATTGAAGGCAACAGCTTCGAACCGCAGCAGCTGCTTGTTGCCCGCAACAGTAAACTGTGTGAGTTTGAATTGGGTGCAAATTCCAGCGTGTATGTTTTTGGCGGACAACCCTTTCCCGAGCCGCGCTATATTGACTGGAACTTTGTTTCTTCCAGCAAAGACAGGCTGAAAAAGGCCCGTGAAGACTGGATCAACCGTCGCTTCTCCGAGGTTAAAGGCGAAACGGGTTTTGTGCCCTATCCGCAAAGATAGCCGAAAAATTAGTTTTTTTTCTTTCGTTCCCTGCCTGAAAAACAAACCCCATTGGAGCAATTGCTGGCCAATGGGGTTTGTCGTGGATATGCCTGGCTTAGGCTAAAACAGCTTCAGGGCAGGTTGATCAATTTATCTGATCATTAGCCTTCGCACAACAATCTGTCCGTCGGTGTAAAGACGCAGGAAATAATATCCCGGGCTGAGACCCTGCAGGTTCAGGTTGGCGTCAGGATTTTCGAAGGTTCTGACCACCATGCCATGCAATTGCAGCAGTTCGGCTTTCTGTATATTGGCGCCTTCAATCCTAACGTAAGATGAGGCGGGGTTTGGATAAATGCGAAAGCCTGGTACTTCAGTAATTCCCACGGTGGAAGTAAGGGTGACGGTAATGTCCAAATCGGCTCCGCTTACCACAGCCTCGCCCGTGGCAGTGGTATGGTCGGTGGCGGTTACCTCATAGGGATAACTGCCATTGACCAGCAGGATTGTAGCTTCGCCGGCAGCATCGGTGGTGAGGCTTGTGCCTGCAATGTCGATGGTGGCTCCTTCGAGGGGGTTATCGGCGCTTGTGACCACAAAAGTGAGGGTGTATTCCGTCTCCAGGAGGGTTACCTGGACTGTAACATCCTGGTCGACAAGGGTCACGGCTCCTGTAAAGGTTTCATAGCCATCGAGGCTTACTTCAAAGGCATAATCTCCGGGAACCAGGTCAATGCTTGCAATGCCGTCAGCGCCGGTGGTGATTTCTTGACCATCGATATTGACCACAGCATCTTCAAGGGGGTCAGTGCCATGGGTGACCTCAAAGGAAACGGTATAGGTTACCTCACTCATTGTAATGGGGACCTGGAGCGGTTCGGCAGCCAGGGTGAAGCTTCCTGAAAAATCTTCATAGCCTTCGATGGTTGCCGTGAAGTCGTACTGACCTTGCATGGTGATGAGGTTGGCAAGGCCTTCGATATCAGTGGTGAGGGGGTCAATGCCTTCGATGGTGATTGTGACGCCTTCCAGGGCTTCGCTATCGTTGTTTGCAGCGGTGAAGGTGACCTTTTGAGCGGCAGGCATAAATGAGACCAGGCCCAGGCTGCTGTCATCGGGCTGGTGGGTGACTACGGTTTCGATGCTTTCGGCATCCTGGACTTCCACATCCCAGAGGTTACCCATTGCAAACTGGTTCACGGGGCCGTTGTTGTACAGGTCATAAGTTACGCCTTCGTTGCCGTTACCGCTGAAGACGTTCAGTCCGGGATTGAAGCTTTCGGGGTCGGTGTTGCCCATATTCACCTGGGGGTAGCCGATGATTGTGATGCCCCAGAGGTTTCCGGAAATCAGGTTGCCAGTGACCATTACGCTCTGGTAGGCGCTTGAGGAGGAAGCGGTCAGGTTGATGCCGCTGCCACCCAGGGCGGGGTTGTTTTGGGTGTTGTTGTCGGTGATAGTATTGTAACGGATCCAGCCATCGATACCTGAGCCGGTGAGGGTAATCCCGTAACGGTTATTGACGATGGTATTGGAATCGATTACCACCTGTCCGGCGCCACTTAAAAGGTGTGAATAGGCAATCCCGCCTGCATTGGTAAAGGCTTCATCGCCGATGATTGTATTGCCCACCACATAGCTGGTGTTTCCCGCTCCAGCAAGGCCCAGGTTGATTTGTGGCCTGTTGGAGTTCTCGGTTGTGTTTCCCGTAATTGTATTGTACCGGATGTTTACCGGGCTGCTAATGTTTGAGGGGGTTCCGATGGCGGGGCGCTGATTGGAGTATATGTTGCTGTTGATGACGGTAGCAGGACCTGTAATGTCGATGGCGCCGCTGGATGTCAGGGAACCGGAGGTAGAGCCCGACTGGTAATAAGTGAACCGGACGGTGCAGCCATCCATAAGGAAGGTTCCGCCGTTGCCCACCTTAAGACCGCCGCCATATTCAAAGGTGGCGTTGCGCAGGTAGGTATAGTGGCCTTCGTAGAATCGTATACCGCGCCATCTGCTCTCAGCCTCGGGGTCAACAGCCGAGAAGGTCATTTGGTCGGGGGCATCGACGATGAGTGCTCCGTTCGACTCGATATGTGAAAGGCCGTGGAACAGCAGGGTTCCGTTGGATAAGATCTCGATGGTGTCCGTGGCGCTGATGATCAGGATGCCGTCCATCTCAAAATGGTCGCCAACTTGGGTGATGACGCCTTCAGAGTTTGCAGCGAGGGTTTGCAGGTCCCACTTAACGCCTGTGCCCGGGGTTGTAAACTGGGCATGTGCCATAAAGGCGGTAAGCAAAAACAAAAAGGGTAAAAGTCTTTTCATGATAAAAAAATTAGTGATTGAAGTTGAATATTGCGGGAGGTGAAAAAACCACGCCGGTATGTGTAAAGTTAGTCATTATTTCCTTTAGAAAAAAGCAAAAAACTGCCCTCAAAGGGGGATGTAATGCAGGCTGGAGGCTTCTTTGAAGAGAACCATGCTGAAGGAATATCCTCCCGGTTTTTAAGCATTGCTGATCAGTGATTGGACTTATTCTTCAAAACGAAAAATGACAGAGAAGATCCTGGGGATGCTTTTTTCCTTTGTTTGATCGAAATACTCGCGGATCTTCAGGATTGAAAACCCATTGGCCTGGGCAGCCCCGGTAAAGTCAGAGATGTTGTGGTCGAAGCAGGTCAGAACCCTGGTACCCTGGCTTGACTCAAAGCGGGCCTTGGTCCCCGTGTATTGTTTGAAGGGGTGCAGCTCACCCAGGTATAGCATTCCGCCCGGAGTCATTTTTTTTCGTGCTTCCGCAAACACAAAATGAAGGTCTTTAATGTGCTCGAGCACCAGGCTAAAGGTGATCAGGTCGAACTGTTCACGGGAGAAATCCCAGGGTCTTGAAATATCAGCCTGAATGAATGAGACCTTATTGCTTTTGACCTTTTCCTTTGCCCGGGCAAGCATCTCGGGGGAGAAGTCGACCGCCAGCACTTTTGATGCCAGTTTTCGCAGGAATAGGGTGTTCTTTCCCGTTCCGCACCCCAGTTCAAGGCAGGAGCTGAAGGAGCGGCCGTTGAGCATTTCACGCAGGGCCCCGGCTTCCAGATCGCGGGTCTTGTTCTCGTTGGTGTCGTATTGCCCGGCCCACTGGTTGTAGGCGTCTTTTACATCTTGGGTTTTCATGAAGACTGATCCTTTGTTTTTTTCCATTCACGGTAGTGGTCATCATTCTGATACCAGAGGATAATGGAGAACAGGGACCCCGACACAAAACTCCCTGTAAAAACGGGAAAAGAATATTTCCAGACATGGATGTCGGCATTGCCGCAAAGCTTAATCAGGAGGCTGAGCATGGTGACGCCAAGGGCAAAGACCAAACCCGAGCTGATGCAGAACAGGAACCTGGGTTTAGCCCTCCAGAAGGCCCATTTGTGGATGTTTTGTTTTGAAAAAATTATCATAATGTCATTGGCTTTCGAAAAACATTACCCCCTCAGGGGCTAGGTCATTGCACGGGAGCAATTGTTTCAGAAAAAGATAAAACAGGTCATTTGATTAAAATTTTTTTTGTAACGAAAAACTTATGTTCAAAAATCAGGGTTATAAAATACAAGCCGGGGGTTTCTTCAATAGAAAGGGTTTGGGTGTTTATCCCTCCAACTTGATTTGAAAAGAAACCCTTGCTGAGTATCTGTCCGTTGGAGGAGGAAATGAAGTATTCTGTGATTCCGGGTTGGGAGAGGTCGTAACGGATGTTGAACTGTTTTTTGGCAGGCTGGGGAAAGACTTCCACCTCAAAGGGGTTTAGGCCGTTTACCGGTAACATATTGGTAGAAGCGTCTCTGATAAGCAAAACCTCAAAAATGGAATAGTCGGCCTCGGTTTGCCCGGTCTGATTGGAACTAAAGGGGTTGGCTAACGGACTAAAGATGCCACCCACAATATGGCCGATCTGGATGGTGTCATGATCTATTTCATTGAGTTTGATTACTTCATTTGAGAAGTGAGGTAAGTCAAGGTTGGGGATAAACTCAGCACTGGCACCCTGGAAATAGGGCATATCAAAAGGGAAGCGGTATTCGTGCCAGGTACCTTCTGCTGAACGTGTAAGCCGGCTGATTGTTTGAACAAAAGGGACCAGGTTGTCCTGGATTATTTCATCCCCTTGGTAGTAGTATTGGCTGATTCCCCCAAAAAACAAGGAGTGCATTTGGTTTAACCTGCCGTCGTATAAGCTAACCTTAGCCCCATGGTAATTGCTTAAATATTGGTTGAAACCGGTGACGGGGGTATAGCCATCGGGTCTGATCTCGACAGGGTAAAGGAAGGGTAGGTCATAATTTATCTGGAAGACGCCTGAAGAAATGGTGTAGCCCAGTATACCATCCTCAAAGACCTGTGGCAGCAGGTTGTAATCTCTCCGCCTCAAATGAACAGGATCGGTAATGGCTTCGTAATTGCTGATAAGGGGAGCGGTGCCACTGTTGTCAATTGTAAATTTTCTAATCTGGTTCGTGTATTCTTGTTCAAAGGTAGGGTTGTTCATGGGGTTATACCTGCCGTCGAAGCGCTGGCCACCCACCAGGTAAAATATATCGTCGATTTTCCCCAGCTGACCTCCCGTAACGGCGAATACATCATCAGAGGCTTGTTTGAAAAAGGGTTGGATGGGCTCACTGTTGATGATGGCCTCAATGAGTCCTGATACCACCACAGTGGTTAAATTGGGAAAGGTGACGTGGTCGTCTATGCTTTCAGCATAGGCATAACCCCCGATCACATAAAGGGTGTCGGCATCCTGGAAAAAATTCATATTGGTTGACTGCAACTGCTCACGCAGCCCTGTGGGCAGGGTCTCAACAGAGGCTGTCCAGGTTTCAAGGCTTTCCACATCAATCACCATCAAATCGGTATTGTTGGCAGCCTCCGGAAAGCTTGCCCAGGGCTGGCGGGCATGGATGCCTTCAGTTCTTCCTCCAATAAGGAGCCATTTCCCATGGTGCTGGGCAAAAGCGTAGGAATGCAGACCCGGGAAACCGGGCACGTCTACAGGCACCAACCGGAGCGTATAGTCGAAGTCATTTTGCGCTGAAGCTCCGCAGCTTATCAATGCAGCAAGGAGAAAATACAATAGTTTTTGTTTCATTCCGGGTAAATATTCAGATAACGGTCAGAATCAGAAAAGGGTCATTCAGCTTGGGTAAACCCCAGCTCCAATTCATCCAGTTTTTCTTTTCCGGGGGCAGCGGTTTGGGGGTCCCATCCGCGTTGTGCGTAATACTCATCAAGCATTTTGTTGAATGCCTCGCGTCCTACCAGCATCCCTTCGGAAGGCCCACTGGTGGGTGCATCTTCAAAGAAACGGTCGGGAATCCAGTCGTCGCGTCTGGAGAACCCTTCGCGGTGATTGAAATGCCGCTCTATATTGATGATGCGCTCGCCGGCCTTTTCAAAGGATTCTTCGGTCCACTCCAGTCCCGTGATGGCCGCCATGAAGTTTGGATAGGATTGCTCATCACGATACCAGCTGCTTGCAAAGCTGCAGGCGCCAATAGAGTCCTGAAGGGCCATTCTGTTCTGGGCTGAGGGGTTTCCGCCGTGCATATGGCAGGCGCCGCGGTTGCTGGTGGCGTAGGAGATGCCATACCTGCCCGGGTTTTTATGCACATTCCAGGCGGCGAGCTCGTGGCCTTTCACGTGGATGGCGAATTTATGGGCGTCATTCCCTATTAGGCCGGCAAGGTGCTTTACTCCCTTTGATACTTCTTTGCCGATGCCCTCCATTTTCCCCATACGGTGGATCATCCTGAGGGTGGCTTCTACATTTCCCCACCCCAGTTCAATGCCGTCAAGGAAATCAAGGTCAATGAGTTTTTTTTCGTAGGCCTCAATAAGGAAACCAATGGCATTGCCCACCGAGATGATGTCCATGCCATAGTCGTCGGTGATGAAGATTGCATGGTTGAGGGCGTTCAGGTCGTCGATCAGGAGGTTTGCGCCCAGCATGGTTCCTGTCTCGTATTCAGGTCCGTCGTGAACCAGGCCGCCATAAGCGCCCTTGGCGTTGCCGCTTTTTTTGCATGCCAGGGGGCAGCAGTAGCAGGCGAAGTTGCGCTTCCATACCTGTTCGCGGGCTGCTTTGGCACCAATTTTATGGATGTGCTCAAACGAGCCTTCCTGGTAGTTTTTCACTGCCTGGGTGCCGTTGTTGCTGGAAGAGGTAAGTGCGCCGGCGGTGCCTTCATCACGCCAGCTGTCACGCCTCTGGGTCTGCTCGGCAAAGGCTTTTCTGGTCTTGCTAAGCAGTTCGGTAAAGCGTTTATGGTCGGCCACATTGGGCATTCCGGTGCCGCGAACGGCAATGGCCTTGAGGTTTTTTGATCCCATCACGCAGCCTGTGCCTCCTCGTCCTGCGGCCCGTGCAGCAGTATTGATGATACAGGCCATGGGATTCAATTGCTCGCCGGCAGGGCCTATGTAGCAGGTGCGGAATCTTCGGTCACCCAGGTGCTCGATAAATCTCTTGTCGAATTCATCGGTGCCCATGCCCCAAAAAGGGCTTGCATCCCTTATCTCCACCCTGTCGTTGTTGATGTAGAGATAAACAGGGGCGTCGGCTTTTCCCTGGATGATGATGCCATCGTAACCGGCAAAGCGGATCTCGGGACCTATAAAGCCACCCATACTCGAATAGCTGATGGAGGAGGCATTGGGGTAGGGTGAGTCGAGGGGTGAGGTACGGGGTGATTTGCAGATCACGGTGGTGCGTGAAGAAGAGGGGATGGGCAGGCCTGAGAACGGACCCGGCATAATCATCAGGGGATTGGAGGGGTCGAGGGCATCGATGCCGGGCTCTCTCAGACGGTCCCACAGGATCTTCATCCCCAGACCCCTGCCGCCCACAAAAAGACGCAGGTCTTCTTCGGGAACCTGAAAACGGCTTATCTCTCGCGTGCTTAGGTTCACGTCCAGCAAAATTCCGTAATATCCTTGGGTTCTCATAAGCTCATTGATGTGTTTAATGATTGGTAAATGCAAATCCGGGCTGATTTTTCTGGAAGTTCTTACCAGTCAATTTCATAAAACTGTTTGATGAGGATGCGGGCAATGGCATCGGGCGACTTGCCCCTGAAGTCTTCATTGCCGCTGTATTCAACATATTTCAAGGCATCGAATGGGCAGTATTTAACACACTGCGGATCACCGTTACACAAGGTGCACATTCCGAAAGGCCTGCGGCTGGCGCTCATTTGGATAACCCCTGTGCGCTGTGAGCGGCAGGCTCTGGCACAGCGCCCGCAGCCGATACAGGTCTCCGTATTATTGCGCACTGTTTGGGTAAGGGGATCGCGGTACATGGCTTTTCGACCCGTGACCTCATCGGGTTCGATGGGACAGGCTTCAATGCAGGGAGCGTCTTCGCACAGTGAGCACACCATGGGAATGTCGACGTCAGGATTGAACCAGTGCACCCTGATGTTCGACAGCCAGGGGTTGCCCAATCCCGGGAGGCTTTCTCCATTAAGTTCCACCGGATGGTTAAATGCCGAACACACCGTCTCGCAGGTCCTGCATCCCGCGCATTTTGTGAAATCGACCACGATGCCCATAATTCCATTGGCAGGGGCTGCTTGCAGGCGGAAAATCACCCCGAAGTTCCCCAGCATCACAAGCCCGCCGGTGCCAATGGCCATTTTTCTCAAAAAGTCCCTGCGGGTTTGGGTTTCCTTGATGTTGTTCATAATCCGGCCTTTTTTGATGAAGCGTTCAGGAGGGGGAAAAATCTGCAACAGGCATATGAAAAACATTCCTGCCTTTTTCATCGTTTCTCCTGACTCTCGCCTGTAAATTTAAACAATAAGGACAAGACACCCAGCCTCCTTTCTCAATTTCTTTTAAGTTTTGAACAGGCTTTATGAACAAGCTTTTTCACTGCGCGTTTTATTATCAGATGATTTTTTATTCAGCAAAACCCAAATGCAATGAACCGGTTTATGATTTTTCTGCTGGTGATGAGCATCCCTTTGTTTTCATTTTGCCAGAACCCAAACACAACGAACGATATGACCGTAAACATCAAGGCCAACGACCCGGGAAGTTACGACATCAAGCGGGCCGAAGAGGAATGGAAGGCGCTGCTGGGCCCCAATTCTTATTATATCCTGCGCAAGGCAGGCACCGAAAGACCTTATACCGGTGAATATTTCGACAACAAGCAGGCAGGCATCTATTATTCGGCGGCAACAGGCCAACCCCTCTTTATTTCCGACACAAAATACGACTCGGGCTGCGGCTGGCCCAGCTTTTTTGAGCCCATAGTCCCCGGCGCCGTATTTTACCGTACCGACCGTTCCCACGGGATGATACGCACCGAAGTGGTCGACTCACGCAGCGGCTCACACCTGGGACACGTCTTCAACGACGGACCACCCCCGACAGGCCTGCGCTATTGCATGAACAGCGGTGCAATGACCTTTGTGGGCATTGAGGAGGAACCCCCTGCCCTGGTGAAAGAATATATGGCTTCCCTGGCCAGCGAGGAGGAGAAAAAGGCAGTGGAAGCCTTTAAACTGAAAAATGAAAAGTGAAAAATGGGATAAGAGAAATTAAAATCTCATTTTTATCGTCTCACTTTTTGAGCTGGGGTTGCTCAGCCGGTCCACGGCGATGATGCTTAGCTCATAGCGGCTGCGCTGGAAGAAGGGGCGGCGGGGCAGGTTGAATTCCACTTCGCCCGTCACAAACCATATAGGCCCGCAAACCCGGCCTTTCCTGGTGAGGGGGTTCAGATAAATCACATATCGCCTGCTTTCGTTCAAGGGGTCTTGAACAGGCCGGGAATACCAGCTCAGTTGACGACCTAGAAGTTCTATGTTAAAAACAGGCATTGGGGGCAGGCTGTCTATCCAGGGCATATTGGGTGTTAAGGCAGGTCGGCAATACAGGTCGCGGCTCAGGCTGTCGGCCATGCCCAGCAAGTCGCTGCGACTGAAATGGCGCTGGCTGAAGAACACGCTGCCTGAAACCGATGACAACTCACGGGCCATCCTGATCTGGTCGGGGATTTCGGAGGGGCGGTCCCAATAAGGCGCTCCGGGATTGATCTTATAGAGGGCATGGCCCACGTAAAGATGGCGGTGTTCCAGGTTTTGGTTCCACCAGTGGATCAGCTTGGTAAAGTTGGCTGGTACATCCCGGGTAGTCCAGTAAATCTGGGGCATTACATAATCGACCCAGCCCCGGTGTTCCCAAAGCAGGATGTCGGCATAGAGGTCATCGTAGCACTGCACCCCTGCCCGGGTATCCGATCCTGCGGGGTCGCTTGCCTTGTTGCGCCACACCCCAAAGGGGCTCACCCCAAACTTCACCCAGGGCTTCAGATGTTTGATGGTATCGTTCAGGGTGCGGATCACCCGGTTTACATTCTCCCGCCTCCAGTCGCCCAGTTCTTCAGGAATACCTGAGCCATAGAGGCTAAAGGACAGGGTGTCGGCGAAAGCCTCCCCGGCAATGGGATAGGGGTAGAAATAATCGTCGAAATGAATGCCGTCCACATCATAGCGTGCCACCAGGTCGGCCACCACCAGCAAGAGGTGTTTTCTTACCTCGGGTAAGCCCGGATCAAAGTAATAGCGTTCGCCGTATTTGAGCAGCCATTCTGGATGCCGGTGCAGGGCGTGGGTGGGATGTAGCGTCTCCTCAGCGCTGAATGAGGCACGAAACGGGTTGAGCCAGGCATGCAGCTCCAGTCCCCGTTTATGGGCCTCGCTGATCCAGAATGCCAGGGGGTCATAATAGGGCTGGGGGGCGGTTCCCTGAAGCCCGGTCAGAAATCGTGACCAGGGCTCCAGGCTTGAGGCAAAAAAGGCATCGGCGGCAGGTCGCACCTGGAAAAACACGGCGTTCATCCCCAGTGCCTGCTGCTTGTCGAGGATTGCCAGGGCTTCGCTTTTCTGGGTCTCCACATCCAGCCCGGGGCGCGAAGGCCAGTCAATATTGGCCACGGTAGCCACCCATACTCCCCGCAACTCCTGTGGAATATCCTGTGCTTTAACCGCATTGATTGAATGGATAAGCAAGAGGAACACCATACCGGCCCCTGTGAAAAACCCTTTGTGGTTCATTCCTTTTTTTTTCGAAAATAAGCCTTTTTTCTGAACTCCGGATTGATAAATTTCAGGCTTTTGAAACGATCTTATTGGCATTGCAGTCCTGAATAAATTCAGAAAAAGTGTAACTTTGCAGTCGAATTTAAATCCAGCAGATGGTTCCGTAGCTCAGCTGGATAGAGCAACAGCCTTCTAAGCTGTGGGTCGCAGGTTCGAATCCTGCCGGAATCGCCGGAAAAGCCGCCATGTGCGGCTTTTTTTATTTTGTGCGGGTCAATGAAAAGGCTGTGGTAATCCTTTGATCACCCCGAAATTCCCTTACCTTTGCCGCAAAAATAAGGTAATGACTGAATGTCTTGGAAAGTATTTTATGCGCAACGGAAAATTGCTGGAAACCAATGGTTTTCAGTGTGATTTCTTGTCGCGCCCCCACTATATCTATGAAGTTTTCAGGGTCATTGAAGGCATTCCCCTGTTCATTGAAGATCACCTGGAACGGCTGCGCCAAACGGTTAGGCTGAGCGGGCTGCAGGAAGATAGCGTCCCCGGTGATTTTTTTGAACAGGTGTCTCGCCTGGTGGAAGCCAACGAGCTGAGGGAAGGCAACATCAAGGTGGTAGTGCTTCCCGGTGAAGGGGATGAGCCTGCTGATTTCATGATCTATGTCATGGAGCACCAGTATCCCACCAAAGAGCAATTTATCGAGGGAGTTGCATTAGCCCTCCACCAGGGCATCAGGCAAAACCCCAATGCCAAGGTGATGGATGTGGGCCTGCGCAGCAATGCCAACGCCATCAAGCACGAACAGCAGGTGTATGAGACCCTGCTTGTCGACGAACAGGACTGCATCACCGAGGGCAGCCGCTCGAATGTATTCTTTGTTTACGGCCAGGGGCTCATTACCCCGCCCATCGAGGATGTCCTGCCGGGGGTCACCCGCAAGCACGTGGTGAAGCTATGCCGGGATCTGGGCATCCCGCTGAGCGAACAGAAAGTGCCTGAAAGCAGCCTGGCCGAAATGGAAGGGGTCTTCATCACGGGGACTTCCCGCAAGGTGCTTCCTGCCTTTCGCATCGATGCCTGGCTCTACCCGCCCGACCATCCCATTATTCGCCGGGTACAGCAGGCTTTTAACCGTCAGGTTAAACGTTACCTGGATGGCGCTGTCGCAAAAAATCCCTTGGGTTAAACAGAGATTTTCCCGAAAGGGGCTATTTTTTTGTACTTTTGAATCATCAAAAAAATAAAAATTTAAAGCATGGAATTAACAGGAAAAGTGATAGAAATCCTGCCCGAGCAGAGTGGTGAAGGACGCAACGGCACCTGGCGCCGTCAGGAGTTTATTTTAGAAGTGCCGGGCCAATACCCCAGGAAGGTGTGTATTGCCATGTGGGGCGATAAGATTGACCAGGTGGCCCTGAAAGCGGGTGAAGAGGTGACAGCCTCCATCGATATTGAAAGCCGTGAATACAACGGCAAATGGTTTACCTCGGTGAAGGCCTGGAAGGTGGATAAGGTGCAGGCAAGCGCAAGCGCAGCTGAGCCTTCCGATTTCCCGCCTCCCGGCGAGCCCCCAATGGAACCCTACGAAAGCCAGGACGACCTCCCGTTCTAAGCTTTTCAGAAATACAAAAATGAGGCCATCTCAAAAGTCGGGATGGCCTCTTTTTTTTTGCCGGTTTGAAAGAACCAAACCTTCTTGCTCCCACCTCGGCTCTCAAGCTTGATTTTTTTATTCCCGTGCAGGAAAATGGGCCTCTTTTGAATCTTACCGGGCTCAGAGTTCAGACGTACCTTAGACGTACTTAAGACGTACCTTAGACGTAGTTTAGTCGGTTTTACACGTCTGAACTACGTCTGAACTACGTTTTATCTACGTTTTATCTACGTTTAAACTCTGGTTCTGAAACAACTCTGGAAAAGGGCAGGATGGTTTATTCCCTTAGGCAGGCTCCAGCCCAAATACATAATTTGGCCGGGCATGGTGCCTGGAAGGGATTGTTTGAAAAAGGAGACAGCTATCCTTTTTGCTGAAAAACAAACCCCGGTAAATAAAAGAGGCCTCCTCATGGTTTTGAGAAGGCCTCTCTGTGTTGTAAATTGATTGATCTCTTCCTATTTTCCAATCATCAGAGGGATATTGAAGGACATTCCGCCCAGCTGGGCCTGTACAATGTAATAACCCGGCTTGAGATTCGCGGCAGGAATAATGGTTTCAAAGGGACCCTGCTGTTGGACAAGTTCCTGATGGATCTTCAGGATTCTTCCCGAGAGGTCGATGATGGAAACTTCGAGCTGCCCCGGGCTGATAGCCAGTAAGCTGAGGCTGAAGTCACCCCCGGCAGGATTAGGGAATACCCTTGCCTGGAGGCCCGGCTTGGGTTCGTTTACCGAAACCATAAAGATTTCAGGGGCAATCACCATCCCTTCTTCTTCGGGAATAAGCAGCAGGTAAGGATATTCGGTGGCCTCGCCTGTCTGTCCGGGCAGGAAGTTGAGCAGCAGCATATGCACGGCACTTCCCCAGCCAAAATGGGGGGCAAGGTCAAAGGTGTTGGTCTGGATAAAGTCTCCGCTTGGGGCATCATTCATGGTCACACTCATTTCAATTTCCTCAAAGGGCATTGAATAATAGCCTGCGAAGTTTCCGAATCCCAGGTCTTCGCCATTGGCATCAGGCACATTTTCAAAGGAATACGTAAGTTCGTGTGCTCCGGTATAGGCATCAAAGATCAGGAGGTCGTACAGGCCGTTATTGAGATGTCCCAGTCTTATGTTTTCATACACATAGAACCCCAGGGGGTGGGCCTCATCGCCTGGCTTGCCTGCCATCACGATCAGCCAGCCATCGGGGCCTTCCGGGATTTGCAACGTTTCTGAGAGGATAATTTCCTTATCCAGGCCATCTTCAACAGTTAAAGTGAATTGCTTGTTGACTTCCACCAAAATGGAATCAGAAGCCATTCCCGTATCGAAAAATTCAAAGATGGGGTTTCCGTCCAATAAAACATGCACACTTGCAAGGTCAACAGAGGCATTTACCAGCCTGAAGGGCACAAACACGGGCTCCGCTTCCGGTTCTTGGATAAGGCCGGTGCGGGTGTTGCTGCCCTTATAGGTGCCAAACAAAACGGCGGCCTCTTCCACCGGGATGCCCAGGTCCCAGACATTGATCACGGTGGAGTCTGTAGGGCTGAAGGTCTGTTCGTAGGAAATGGCCACCAAGTTGAGCATGCCATCGCCCGTGACGTCTCCAAGGTTGGCGCCGTTCATAAAGGTAAAGCCATCGGGGCGCAGGGGGAAGCCTTCCATTTGCCCGCTGCCGTCCGTTTTCCAGGCATGGATAAAACCCTGCCCTTCCACCATCATGTTGCTTCCGAAGATCAGGTCGTGCGCTCCGTCCAGGTCAATGTCGGCCACCGAGATAAAGCTTTCCAGCCCTCCTGATTTTGTAAGGGGAAAGTTGTCGAGCAGCTCCCCGTCCGGGGTATATCCCCAGAGCATGGGAGCGGGTTCTTCGCCTACAGGCATACTCATAAACACCTGGTATTCGTCGCTGAGGGGGTCCCTGATCACGGTTGGAGGGGCGTAGGTCCAGCTGCTGATGGCTTTGGGCCATCCGCTCCGGTATGCTCCGTTGGATTCCCTGATGAAGAACTGGGGACTGTCGCCGTGATTGGCGCCCACGATGCTCAATTGTAAGTCGTCATCAAAATCGACCAGCAGGGGCGACTGGTAAGAAAAGCCCGTTCCGGTGGCCTGCACCGGGAATCCCTCCAGGGGCTGCCCGTTCAGGTCAAGGGCATAAAGGGTTCCGTTTGAAGCTGCGGCGATGATGTCCGGGTTTCCATCGTTATCAATATCACCTACCGAGGGGGTGAAAGCAGGAACGGAGGAGAGGGTGACCGGCCAGTGTTCGTTAAAGGGGGTGCCGTCGGCCTTCACTATATGCAGGTGATTCAGGGTACGGATTCCAAAGATGATCTCCATGGTTCCCGAATCATCCAGGTCGGCAAGGGTAGGGGCGCTCAACAGCCAGTTGTTGCTGAAACTCAGCGGCCAGCCTTGGTGTACTTCTCCTGTGGCTGCATCAATCAGGTAGAGCCGCCCGTTGTTGGGAACTCCCCCCGTAAGCTGCACCACCTCCAGCGAGCCGTCGCCTGTAACATCGGCTATTGATGGGGGATAGGTGGCGGTGCCTGTCAAAGTGAGCGACCACAGCAGTTCGCCATCGCCCTTAAAGGCATACAGGCGATTGTAAGAGGCTACCAAAATTTCTTCGGCCCCATCTTCATCCACATCGGCCAGGGTAGCTCCCCGGAAGCTCTTGAAGTTGGGGTGGGCTGCGATCCGCTTAGGCCAGGGTTCAAGTTGCCCCCTGGGTTCTTCTTTCTGATCCAGAGCAGAATCATTTACCACCACTTCCCTTACAAGCACCTGCCCGTCTTCGCCAAGATAGGCCTGCCTTGCAAGCTGCTGACTCATTCCCTGGCATGCCAAAACCAGGATGGCTGTTACCATCAAGAGTAATCTTTTTTTCATGGTTTTAAAAATTTGGTTAAGAATTGCTTATTTGGAACGTCTAAATATATAGAAAAAATCAGAATAATACAAGCCCCAAGCCCTTATAATGCATTCAGGCCTTTAGGCTTATAACACAGGGAGATCATTCCTTCCGGTTTCCTGATCAGGAAACCGG
>JAAYLH010000091.1 GCA_012521995.1 Bacteroidales bacterium
ACTCCATTCAAAAATACCATGAATATTCTAAGGATTTTACTCACACTCGTCTTTGGCATTTCCTTATCCTCCTGCCAAATGGGGAACAAAGAAAAAGCAGGAGAAGGCGGGCTCAGCGGCACCCTGCACATCATCCACGCAGGCAGCCTCACCTACCCTGTTAAGCGCATAACCGAAGCCTACAAGGCAGAGAACCCCGGTGTGGAAGTTCTTACGGAAGCCTGGGGCAGTAAGGCCGGCGCAAGGCGAATCATGGAACTTGACACCCCCTGCGACCTCTTCCTTTCGGCCGATTACATGGTCATCGAGCATATGCTTATCCCCGCTCACGCAAGCTGGAACATCAAGTTTGCCGCCAACGAAATGGCCATCGTATATACTTCGAAGTCCCGCTATGCTGAGGAGATCAACGTCGCCAACTGGCATGAGATCCTGCTGCGCCCCGATGTGCAGATCGGCCGCAGCGACCCAGACCAGGACCCTTGCGGCGTTCGGGCCGTATTCACTTCCAAACTGGCAGGCCTGTATTATCATGATGAATCCCTTCCCAACAGCCTGCTCAACAAGGACCGTCAGAACATTCGCCCAAAGGAAACAGACCTGATCGCATTACTTGAAACCGGACAGGTCGACTATATCTTCCTTTATCGCAGCGTTGCCCAACAGCATAGGTTTCCTTATCTCATACTTCCCGACGAGCTGAGCCTGGGCAATCCCCACCTTGAAAACTGGTATGCACAGGTGTCGACCCAAACCCTCGGTAGCAGCCCCGGAAGCACCATCACCGAAACAGCTCAGCCTATGGTCTACGGTTTGACAATTCCCTCCAAGGCACAGAACCTGCTTTTGGCAGAATCTTTTTCTGCCTTTCTTCTGGACACGAAAAAAGGCGGAAAAATCCTGGAAGACCTTGGGCAGCCCAGCGTGGTGCCTGCACCAAATCCATATTACGAGCTATTGCCTGAAAGTCTGAAACCTTTTGCCAAACACGTTAAGGAGTAAACAAGAAACCAACCCGGTTTCTATGGGATTGGAATGGAAATTATGTTCAGGAAAGATAAAGTGTAGTAAGTCCTGTTCAGGTCAATGGGTCTTGTAATGCGATCCAATGATCCTGAAAAACCATTTGGGAGGAAGGGCCCTGTTTAGAAATACCGCAAGTTTTTGATCAAAGGAGGCCACAATGTAACGGTGACGGGGATTTCTCTTGCCAACAATGGAGGTCACCTTTTTGGCCAATACATCTGCTTTCAGCCCACTCCCTTCATCCTTTTCAATTACATCAAGGGTTCTAAAAAACCGCTCCTTGTAATCGCTATCTGGCGTCTTTTCCACCAAGCGGCGGTTTTTTGTAAATCCGGTATCGAAATCCCCGGGATTCAACATAACCACATTAATGCCATGCCTTGAAACTTCATACCTTAGGGCTTGCATCAAACCTTCCAGGCCAAACTTACTGGCCGAGTAAAAACCCTGAAAAGGTATGCCCATCAGGCCTGCAATAGAACCAACTGAAAGGATCATTCCTGCTTTCTGCCTGCGCATATGGAACAGGACACTTCGGCTGCACCGGTAGGCCCCAAGCACAATGGTCTCAAACTCCATCTTCGCCTCCTCTTCGGTGAAGTCCTCAAGGGCACCTGCCAGGCCAAAACCCGCATTGTTAATCAGCACGTCGATGCGCCCCTCCCTGTCAACGATCGTCTGAACCGCCTGCTTTACTTCTTCCTCTACGGTAACATCCATCTTCAACACCTGAACCCCTTCCGTTTTAAAACCCGGCCGGCGGCTGCTGCCATAAACCACATGGCCCTGACCGCTGAGGGCCTCAGCCATGGCCTTACCAAATCCTGATGATACCCCTGTGATGAAAATGACTTTCCCCATGGTTTCCTTGCTGTTCCAATAATTTATTCAATTACTCCAAGTTCCCTGCTCACTTGGGCAATGGTGTCAATGGCATAATCAAGCTGCTCGTGGGTATGGGTAGCCATTAGCGAGAACCGTATCAGGGTGTCTTCCTTCTTAACGGCAGGCGAAAGCACAGGGTTGGTAAAGATGCCCCGTTCCAGAAGGATTTGCGTCATTTGCATGGTTTTGATGTCATCGCGGACATACAGGGGAATGATGGGGGTTTCCGAATGGCCGGTATCAAATCCCAGGTGTTTAAAGGCCTGATGTGCCTTGCGGGTAAGCTCCCAAAGCTTCTCGATCCGTTCAGGTTCCCTTTTGATGATTGTCAGGGCAGCGACCACACTGGCGGCTGAAGCCGGCGTGATACTGGCACTGAAGATTAGGGGCCGCGAATGGTGCTTCAGAAAATTGATGGTATCCTTGTCAGAGGCAATAAAACCACCAATGGAGGCCAGCGACTTGGAAAAGGTTCCCATGATCAGGTCTACCTCATCAGTCAGGCCAAAGTGGGATGCAGTCCCCGAGCCATGCTCCCCGATTACGCCCAAGGCATGGGCGTCGTCAACCATGATCGAGGCATTGTATTGCTTGGAAAGCCTGACGATATCTGGCAGTTTGACAATATCCCCTTCCATCGAAAAAATGCCATCCACCACAATCAGCTTGACATGTTCAGGATCACAATGCAACAGTTTGTGCTCGAGCGATTCCATGTTGTTGTGGGCATATTTCAGCACTTTGGAAAATGCAAGCCGGCTGCCTTCGATGATCGAGGCATGATCAGAGTCATCAAGCAATATGGTGTCGTTACGGCCTGTCAGGGCAGGCACCACACCCAGATTGACCTGGAAGCCCGTGCTGTACACAAGCGCTTCTTCCTTTCCCACAAAACGGGCCAGCATCTCCTCCAGTTGCAGGTGAATATCGAGTGTGCCGTTCAGAAAACGTGAACCTGCACAACCCGTGCCATACACCTCTATGGCTTTGCGCGATGCTTCCTTCACCTCAGGGTGATTGGTAAGCCCCAGGTAACTGTTCGAGCCAAACATCAAAACCTTCTTCCCGTTGACGATCACTTCTGTATCCTGATCCGATTCTATAGCCCTGAAGTATGGATAAACCCCCATGGCTTTCACCCGCTGTGGCAGGTCGTATTGTGAGAGCCTTTGTTGAAGAAGCTTCATAGACTTTCTTTTGATTGGTAATAACTCAAAAACAGTTGGAAAACAAATTCCAAATTTAGGTCTTTTTTTTTATCAAAACCACAGCAAGGGGAAAGCATCCTTATCGATTTACTTTCAGCATATTCCGCAGCCTGACCAATTCAAAAACCAATTGACTTTAAGGGTTTGTTTTCAAAAAACCAACCCAGCCATGGTTCCAAAACCAATTTCCATTTTCATTGGCATAATGGTCACCCTTACACCGCTTCTCTTCCCTGCCTGCAAATCTCCTCAGAACCAGATGAAAGACACCATAGTGTACCATTAAAATATCCAAAGCAAAAACATAGAAGCCAGAAATATTTAAGTCTGGCTTCCCCCTGCTTATGACCCCAAGGACTCCTGTGATTCTATTTATATACACGACGGGCAAAACGTTTTCAAGGCGGCCACTTCCTATGCGGGCATTGCCTGGAGAATGGACTCGGTAATGATGAGCCTGCTTGAACTTGGGCTGATCCGCCCGCCTATTGTAGTAGCCATCTGGAATTCTCCCAAACGCTTCCAGGAATATATGCTCGCCGAGCCACACTATCAGATCCTTGCCTTGCGCGAAGCCGAACAATCAGAGGAAGAACAACTCTCCGACAAATAGCTGAAATTCTTTTTTGAAAATCTGAACCCATTCATCCATATGGAATACAGCACAAAAAAGGAGACCTCATCCACCTTCATTATGGGTTCAAGCATGGGCGGACTGATTTCGCTTTATCATCCTTCTCAGGCAGGGGTCGACTCCATCCGTTCAGAAAAGGGTTACCTCAAGGGATAAAATTGGGAGCCCTACCAGAGCGATGGCGCCGATCCCAATGAAGCCTCCTGGCGCGACCGCCTCCACTGGCCCCTGGCGTTCCTGCTTGGGAAAAACCAGAAATGATTACCTTTGCAGGTATATGTCAGAAAAGAAAAAAATCGCCTTCCATACCCTGGGCTGCAAGCTCAACTTTTCAGAAACCTCCTCTATCAGCCGCCAGTTTGGAGGGGAGGACTATGAACAAGTGGAATTCTCGGAAGCCGCCGACATTTATGTGATCAACTCCTGCTCCGTCACCAAGCATGCCGAAAAGACCTGCAAAGCCCTGATCCGCAAGGCTATGAAGACTAATCCCAATGCCCACGTAGCAGTCATTGGCTGTTTCTCACAAATCAACCCTGAAGAACTGCGCTCCATTGAAGGCGTGGATGTGGTTCTGGGCAATGCCGACAAGTTCAACCTTTTCGAACACATCAAGGATCTGGATAAGAGCCGTGCCCCGGAAGCCCCGGTGGATGTCCGGGTGCATGAACCCGAAGCTTTCATCCCTTCCTGGTCGTCTGACGACCGTACCCGTTCCTTTTTTAAAATTCAGGATGGCTGCGATTACTTCTGCAGCTACTGCACCATCCCGCTGGCCAGGGGACACAGCCGCAGCAACACCATTGCCGCAACCCTCGAAACGGCAAAATCCATTGCAGGCACCAACATGAAGGAGGTCGTGCTCTCAGGCGTAAACATCGGCGATTTTGGAAAGCTTAACAACGAAACCTTTTACGATTTTCTTAAAGAACTGATAAAAATTGAGGGCATTGCCCGCATCAGAATCTCATCAGTGGAACCCGACCTGCTTCATGATGAGATCATTGAACTGGTAGCGGCTGAGCCTAAGCTCATGCCGCACTTTCACATCCCCCTGCAGTCGGGCAGCGATGCGGTGCTCAAGGCCATGGGCAGGCATTACGACACGGCCCTCTTTGCTTCCAGGGTAGAAAAGATTCGCTCTTTAATGCCACACGCCTGCATTGCCGCTGACCTCATCGTGGGCTTCCCAGCCGAAACGGAGGATTTGTTCGGCGAGTCGATGGATTTTGTGGGAAACACCGAAATCTCCTATATCCACGTCTTTTCTTACAGCGAACGCGAAAATACCCGCGCCCTGAACATTAAGGACAGCGTGCCCCCCACTCAGCGCCATCACCGCTCAAGGCAGATGCAGCAACTATCGGACCTTAAAAAACAGGCATTTTATTTAAATAACAAAGGATACAAAGCCCGGGTCCTTTGGGAAAAAGACAACACACAGGGCTTTATGCACGGCTTCACCGACAATTACATCAAGGTAAAGACCCCTTACGACCCCCGGCGTGTCAATCAAATTGAGGACATCCTACTGAACCATTTGGACTCGGACGGGGTTTATTTAATATGATTATGAATCAGAACCTTCCCGACCTTGAATGGCTTTGTCGTCAGGTCCGCGATCTGGCGCGGGAGACCGGAGGTTTTATCCGCCAGGAAGTCGACCGCCTGCACCATACTCAGGTCCAGACCAAAAGCCTGCATAATTTTGTCACTTACGTGGATAAGGCCTCCGAGCAACAACTGGTGGCCCGCCTGCAGCAGCTCTTGCCCGAAGCAGGCTTTATTGTGGAAGAGAATACAATCGACAAGCAGGGAGAAAGCCTGCAATGGGTCGTTGACCCCCTGGACGGCACCACCAACTTCATCCACGGGGTTCCGGTTTTCAGTATCTCCATTGCCCTGATGAAGGATAAGGAGATCCTCCTGGGGGTGATTTACGAGATCAATCTGGATGAATGTTTTTGGGCGGTCAAGGGCAAGGGTGCCTTTCTCAACGTTGAGCCCATCCGCGTCTCCAAGGCACCCACCGTCCACGACAGCTTGCTGGCCACAGGATTCCCGTACTACGATTACGAAAGGCTCGATCACTATATGAAGCTTTTCACCTGGTGCCTGCGTAACTCGCACGGGGTGCGCCGTATGGGCAGCGCAGCCATCGATCTGGCCTTTGTTGCCTGCGGGCGCTTCGATGGCTTCTTCGAATACAGCCTCAGCCCCTGGGACGTGGCCGCAGGTACCCTCTTGGTCCGAGAAGCCGGAGGACAAGTCACTGACTTCAGCGGAGGCGACAACCCCGTGTTCGGGAGAGAGATCATCGCTACCAATAAACTTATTTTTGACGAATTACTCGAAAAAGTGCAGGAAGCTTTTATATAAGCCGCATATATGGAATTGTTCAACGACACCTTCCTTGAATTTGCCGCCATGCTGGCCCTGGCGGTCGGGGCAGGTCTTATCGGACGTTTCCTTCGTCAACCCCTTATCGTTTCCTTTATTGCCGTGGGACTCCTGGTAGGCCCCTATGGCCTGAGCCTCCTCCAGTCCGACGACCAGGTGCACCTGCTCTCGGAGATGGGCATTGCCGTCCTGCTTTTTGTGGTGGGCCTCAAGCTCGACGTGAGCCTGATCCGCTCCACGGGAAAGGTAGCCCTTTATGCCGGCCTTGGCCAGGTACTCTTCACTTCCGTGTTCGGCTTTCTGCTCAACCGCTGGATGGGCTTCGACATGGTGGTTAGCATTTACGTGGCCGTGGCACTCACCTTTTCTTCCACCATTATCATCGTCAAACTGCTGTCTGACAAAAAGGAGATAGACACCTTGCACGGCCAGATCAGCATCGGCTTTCTCATCGTGCAGGACATCGTAGTGATCATCGCCATGATCGCCCTCTCGGCCATGGGCACCCCTTCTGAATACCCCCTCTGGCAAGAAATTGCCATCGTCGTGCTGAAAGGCATCGGACTGATTGTGCTGATCATTTTGCTGATGCGCTTTGTATTGGGCTGGCTTACTTCTATGCTGGCCCGAACCCCTGAGTTGTTGGTACTGTTTTCATTAACCTGGGCCATCACCCTGGCTGGATTCAGCGATTTCCTGGGCTTCAGCAAGGAAGTGGGGGCCTTCCTTGGCGGAATATCGCTGGCTTCCACTCCATACAGGGAAGTCATTGCCGGAAGGCTCACCTCTGTCCGTGATTTCCTGCTGCTGTTCTTCTTCATCAGTCTGGGCAGCCAGGTCAACGTGCCCCTGCTGGGCGAACAGATATTCCCCGCCGTGGTGCTTTCCCTCTTTGTCCTCATTGGCAACCCCATCATTGTCATGGTCATCCTGGGGCTGATGGGATACCGCAAAAGAACAGGCTTCCTGGCCGGCCTCAATGTAGCCCAGATCTCTGAGTTCTCGCTGATCCTGGCGGCCCTGGGTCTCAGCCTTGGCCAGATCAACGAAGAGACCCTGGGATTGATCACCCTGGTGGGACTCATCACAATTGGCATCAGCACCTACCTGATCATGTATTCCCACCAAATCTACGAGAAGGTATCATTCCTGCTCGACGTATTTGAAAAAAAGGTGCCCACCACCGAGCTGGGCGATGAGAACCTGGCACACAGACCCTTTGATATAATCATCTTCGGGCTGGGGTTGTACGGCAACAGCATCGCCAAAAGCCTTGAGAAGGCAGGATTTAAGGTGTTTGGGGTAGACTTCGATCCCAAAGCAGTGAAACGCTGGAAGAAAAAGGGAAGGGCGGCCCAATACGGAGATGCCGATGACCCTGAACTCCACGAGATCCTGCCCCTCAGCGCCCAGTGCATCATCTCGACAATCACCGACAAACAAATCAACTTTGCCCTGATCAAATATCTGAAACTCGGTGACTTCAAGGGGCACATCGCCATGACCTCCTATACTGGCCGTACCGCCAAGGAGCTGGAAAAAGCGGGCGCCGACCTGATCCTTTTGCCCTTTGCCGATGCCGCCGAAGGCATTCCCGAAAAACTCAAATCACTCAAAAAAAAGGAAGAATAAGAATTTTTTCTTAGGTTTGTCCTTTACAACACCAAATCAAAGTACCCATTATGAAAAAGATCCTTTTCATTATCTTGCCTGTATTGCTGATGCTGGCCTGCAACCGCCTCGCCGAAAAACCAAGCGAGGAAGCAAGTCCCGTCAGCGCACAAACCATCAGCACCCTGACTGATGCCTTGATTGAAACCCATGGCGAAGCCTCCAGCTTCCGCATCGAACGCGGCATCAGCCAGGCTGCCTCCCTCTGGCGAAGCAGCGATGGCAGCGTGGAAGATTTTGAAGCCTTTGTGCTGGAAAATTTCATTGCCGACCCCGCCGAACTCGACCTGGTATTCGACCGAATGGCCACCTACCTGGAAAACATCTACGGATACAACAACCGGATGACCATCGAACTGAATCGTATCATCCACGAGGATCGTGGCCCAATCCACAAACTCGACCAGGTCTTTGGCGCCTACAGCCCCACGGCCCACCTCCAGGAAGACCTCTACAACAACAAGGTGGCTTTTATCGTGGCCCTCAACTTTCCCTATTACTCCCTGGAGGAAAAAAATGAGCTGGGCGGCGAATGGGATGCCCGCCAGTGGGGCTTTGCCCGCCTGGGAGAAATGTTTACCGCCAGGGTGCCCCCGCGCCTGCTCCAGGAAATGAACGAGATCTACAGCGCCGGCCGCCTCTACATCTCCGAATACAACATCTTCGCAGGACAGTTGCTCAACGAAGCAGGCGAAAAACGCTTCCCCGAAGACATGAAACTGCTGGCCCACTGGAACATCCGCGACGAGATCAAATCGAACTACGCCCTTGAGGATGGCCTCGAGAAACAGGAGATGCTCTACAATGTAATGCTCCACATCATCCGCCAGGACATTCCCAAACAGGTCATCAACAATCCCGCTTATCAGTGGAACCCCTTTACCAATGAGCTCTTCCGCGATGGGCAAGCCGTTGAATGCGAGCCCGAAGACCTGGAGCGCTACGAGCACCTGCTGGCCAACTTCCAGGCTTTGCGCAATGTCGACCCCTATTATCCAAACCTCGATACCTATATCAAGCGCCGCTTCGATGCCGATATGGAGATTCCCCTTGAGGAAGTGGAAGCCCTTTTCAGGGAATATGCTGCCTCGCCCCTGTTGCGTGAGGTGGGGCAGATCATCAGCCGGCGCCTGGGCCGACCCCTGCGCCCCTTCGACCTCTGGTACGATGGATTCACTTCCCGCAGCAGCATCCCCGAAGACGACCTGACGCACATCACCCAACAGCGTTACCCCACCCCAAAGGACTTTGACAACGACCTGCCCCGGATTCTCAGGGAAGCAGGCTTCCAGAACCAAACCGCTGAGTTCATCGCCTCCAAGGTCGATGTAGACCCCGCCCGCGGCTCGGGCCACGCCTGGGGCGCATCCATGCGCGACATGCCCTCACACCTGCGCACCCGCATCGGACCCAATGGGATGGACTATAAAGGTTATAATATCGCTGTGCACGAATTCGGCCACAACGTCGAGCAAACCATCAGCCTGCAAATGGTCGACAATTATATGATCAACGGGGTGCCCAACACAGCCTTCACCGAGGCCCTGGCCTTTATGTTACAGTCGCGCGACCTCCAGTTCCTCGGGATGCAACAGGACAACCCCATGAAAGAGACCCTCGATGTGCTCGATATCTTCTGGGACAACTACGAAATGATGGGCGTTTCCCTGGTCGATATGACCGTCTGGAAATGGCTTTACGATCATCCTGAAGCCACCTCCGCCGAACTGAAGGAGGCCGTAATCCGCATTGCCACAGACATCTGGAACGAATATTATGCCGATGTGTTTGGCGAAAGCGACATTCCCCTTCTGGCCATTTATTCGCATATGATCCAGTCGCCCCTTTACCTGATGAACTACCCCTACGGCCGCCTGATCATGTTCCAGCTGGAAGATTATTACCGGGGCAAGGACTTCGCCGCCGAAACCCAGCGCATCTTCTCCCTGGGCAGGCTCACCCCCCGCCACTGGATGGAACGCGCCGTGGGCCAGCAGATCAGCAACCAGCCCATCTTCCAGGCCGTGGAAAAAGCCGTTGGCGTGATAAAAGAACAATCGTAAACGGATCAGAAAACAGCTCTGCACCCCAAGGAATTAACCAAAGGGTTAACCCCATAAAACAGCTGCCCCCAACAAGGACGGCTGTTTTATTTTTAATTATCTGATAATAAGGGGTTTCAATCTGAATGACCGCTTTTTCTCCTGTTCTTGCCTGATTCAAAATTCTATCAGGGCCATAGTTTATACGGAGTTAATACGGAGTTTATACGGTTTAAAGCGTATAAACTCCGTATTAACTACGAGTAAGGCTAGGATTTTCATTGGCATGATCCCGGTCATTTTCTGTTTTGGCCAGGTTCAAATAGGTGGTGTCAAAAAAAAACAAACCAAAAGAAATAAGAATTTTTCTATCCAAAAAAACCTATAGAAAAAAACA